>CAYHJU010000004.1:0-38131 GCA_964357175.1 uncultured Candidatus Saccharibacteria bacterium | reverse complement strand
CTCCTAATGAAGCTCTGAGGTTGTCTTGAGTGCAAAATGTGTTTGCCTAAAACAAACCTATTTAATTCCAGGTAATTAAAATTAAGAAAGAGGATCTTTTACTAATAGTTTCTTTGATTCCTCCGGATGTTCCATGATCTCATACACCACCTTTTCCATGCGCATGGCCCTAGAACCTTTCACAAGCACGACATCGCCCGCCTCAATTATTCTATCCAAAAATTCTCCGGCCTCTTTAGATGTTTCAAAATGTTTTAAATTATCTTGGGAAAAATTATTTTCCAAAGCCTCCTGGTATATAAATTTAGCCCTCTCCCCTACTGTTATTATAAAGTCGGCTATATTTTTAGCTTTATCACCAACGCTCCTGTGGGCCTCTTCCGAATATTTACCTATTTCAAGCATATCGCCCAAAACAACAATTTTACGCGACGCGCTGATGCCCTGTAAAAAATCCAACGCCGCGTGCATTGACAGTGGCGATGCGTTATAAGTGTCATCTATAATCAAAGAGTTTTTTATGCCTGGAATAACTTTTGTCCTGCCAGGCAAAGATTGATACTTTTGCAAAGCCTGAGAAATTTCCACCAAATTCATTCCTAAAAACATTCCTACTCCAAAAGCCGCCAATATCGCATAGGCCTGAGGTTTACCAAAAGAACCTAAAATTCTCACCGGCACAAAACTTCCGCCAGCATGAACTTTAAAAGTCGTGCCCAGCAAGCCTTTTTCCACATCCTGTAAAATAGATATTTCATCCCCCAAAATATCTGCTCCCTGCCCAAAGCCATATGTCACGCATTTTGCGTCTGTAATATCTTGCATCGCAGAAACAACCGCATCATCAAAATTTAATACCGCCAGTCCCCTTTCTGGCAAAGCATAAATCATCTTGGACTTTTCTTTAGCAAGCGCCTTTGAGCCCGAGAAAAATTCTACATGCGCAGGAATTTCCCCAATAGAGGTCATTACTCCCACCAAGGGCTTTGCGATAGAGAGCAAATAATCCATGTCGCCTGGCTTATCTATTCCATATTCTAAAATCAAAATCTGCGGATAATTTTTAGACTTTATCAAAATTAAAAATACAGCATGTAAAAAAATTGTCACCCAGCCCATAATATTTTTGCCGGCGCCTTGCTCACCAAGTATAGTAAGCGGAACACCAATTTCATTGTTTTGATTTAAAATAGCGCTTCTCACCTTAAATTCATGCTCCAAAACTGTACGTATCGCCTCTTTGGTGCTGGTTTTTCCCACACTCCCTGTGATAGCTATGACCTTGGGTTGATATCTTCTAACGACAAGCTGGGCTAAAAATTTAGTGATTTTTTGTAAAATTTTTCTCATCATATTTAATTAAAAACTATAAATTTATATTAGTTAAAGAAGGAGATGGTGACGCTATGGGCCTATCGGGAGGAATTTGCATATATTGTAAGATAAAGTTTGTTAATTCTCTAAAATATGGCGTCAAAGAATTTGATGCAAAGTTTATACCTTTGGGCCTTACTATTTTCATTAAAATTAAAAACTTAGGATCGTAAGCCGGAGCAAAACCGACAAATGAATGGATCATCTGGTCCGGTGGCAAATAACCTCCGCCATTAGGATTTGGTATTTGGGCCGTACCTGTCTTTCCAGCTATAGAATATCCTTCTATTTTGGCTTTATCAAATCCGTGTTCAACCACATTGACAAGCATGGCGGATAAATTCTGAGCTGTACTTTCTTTTAGAATCCTCTGAGGTTTTGGCCAAGTCGCTTTTTCTTCCATACCGCTAGAATGTTTTATGGTGCTAAGCAGATGAGGTTGAATTAAAAATCCTCCGTTGGCGACAGCGCTGAAAGCCCTGACAATTTCCATCGGCGTCAATCTCACGCCCTGACCAAAAGAAGCGGTAGCAAAATTAATATCACGGCGATCGTTGAGGTTGGCCAAAGATCCATTTGTTTCCAGCGTATCAATCCCCGTTTTTTCATCCAATTTAAAAATTGAGGTGTATTTCAAAAAATTATCCATCCCCACTTTTTGCTGAACAAAAACCGCCCCTGTGTTTAATGATTTTTCCAGAACCTCTGTCATAGTTTGCACTCCATGCGCCTTGCCGTCATAGTTTTTTATAGTATATCCTCCAAATTTTAGAGACCCCGTGTCCTCATATTGAGTACTGGGAGTCACAAGCCCCAAGTCCAGTCCCATCGCCATAGTAAATGGCTTGAAGATAGAGCCCGGCTCAAATCCAATCTGCGTGGCTCCATTTAAAAACAAACTGAAATCTTTTGTCTGGCCAAAATTATTTGGATCATAACCAGGAGAGCCGGCCAAGGCTAAGATTTTGCCATCTTTGGGATCCATCACTATCACTACCCCGCTTTCTGCGTTCCATTTTTTAATTGTTTCTTCAAGAACCTGTTGGGATTTTATTTGTATTGAATAATCAATGGTCAGCGTTAAATCGGCGCCATCCTGAGCCGCGTCTATTTCCTGTTTTCCAAAAGGCAACCACGTTCCTTCATTTGTTTTTTCTCCTATAAACTTTCCTTCACGGCCCTCTAAAATATCATTGTAATATTTTTCCAAACCATAACGCCCAACTCTGTTGCTATTTTCATCAAAACCAACAAATCCCAAGGTTTGGGATAAAATATTTTTCAAAGGATATTCTCTAAAGTCATTTTCTTCATTATATGTACCCTCAATTTTTTTATTTAAAATAGCGCCCATAGTCTCAACGCTTATGTTTTTAGCCACCAAATACGCCGCCTTAGAGTTAGAGTTTAATTTGTTGTACAATTTTTCTTGATCAATTTTTAAAATATCTGCTAAAAATTTAGCCGCGACCTCTTTGTCTTCCACTTGTGCTGGGATGGCATACAGAGTAAATAGTTGTTTGTTTATGGCCACAGCATATTTTTCCCCAGACTTATCCTTAATAAAAATTTCTCCTCTTTGTGGCTTTAGTATTTTATCAAAAGCATGTTCAGCATTGGCGCTTGCTAACAATTCTTGATGATTTATTACTTGTAAATAAAAATAGCGGCCTAAAACTAAGGTCGCTCCACATAAAATAATAATAAAATAAAGCTTGATCCGAAATTCTATAGTTTTGTCATAAGTTTTATTGGACATAATTCCCTCTTAACTGAAAACAGCTCCACAAATTTACTACTTAAAATCTCGAGCAGTTCGGCCCTGAGCTCACTGCCGAAGGGCTTGTCTAAGGATGGCTAAATTTTTAGTTTGGCAATAGATTTATACCCAATGCGGTGCTAGCTCGTGAAGTGTATTCAAATTTGTTTGAAGCGACCATTTTATTATCTGCGGCAAAACCGCGCAGAGCATAATCAATTTGATTATTGGCCAAACCCATTCTTAAAACAAGCAATTTTTGTTGGGCCTCTTTTAAACCACTATTCATGACATTGATGTCTTTGCCGAGTGTCGTAACGTGCGAAACCACAATCAAAAACGATATACCCAAAACTGCCGCGACAAAGATTGAGCATATCATCCAAAATTTTGCTTCATTCATATTATTCAAGCTTAGCGCGCTCACTAAACTCTGATTTTTTTTCTGTAAATTCCTAGTATAAGGAGACATGTTTTTTTTATTTACCCTGTTAAATGCCCTCTGGGCAATCCCGCTTTGCGGGATTATTTAGCGGGGTGAAAATTTTTATACCTGCTCTTAATTTTGCGCTACGCGACCTTTTATTTTTTATTACTTCATTTCTGCTGGGCACAATTGGTTTTTTGGTGATAATTTTTAAATGGCCCAGCGACGCCTCATTTCTAAAAAAATTCTTTACTATTCTGTCTTCCAGTGAATGAAAGCTTATCACCAATATCCGCCCCTCCCCTTTTAAAATTTTCAAAGCCTTAGGCAAAGCACTTGAGAGAACGTCTAGCTCGCTATTGACTGCGATTCTCAACGCCTGGAACGCTTTGGCCATATATCCTGGCTTGTTAAAAAGCGGCGAAACGGCTCCTATCACATCGGCAAGCTGTTTAGTGCTGGCTATTTCATGCTGCCTCCTGTGTTTTACTATGGCAGACGCTATTTTGTACGAAAACCTCAACTCACCAAAATTTTTAAATATCTTTTCTATCTCCTCTTCCGAATAATTATTTATAATCTCTTTAGCCGTAAGCGATTGTCCGGGGTCCAGCCGCATATCAAGATCTTCATCGCGACGGAAGGAAAATCCTCTTGTGCTTTTATCAAAGTGATGCGATGAGACACCTAAATCGAAAAAAATAATATCTGGCGACAAAAATCCATTTTCTTTAGCCAGCTCTTCAATATCTCCAAATGATCCCTGCACTATTTTTATATTTTTAAAACTGCTCAACCTTTTTTTTGCCACTTCTACCATTTCTGGGTCTTTCTCAATGCCAAGTAATTTTCCATGGGGCGAGATTATTTTTAAAATTTCCTGTGCATGCCCTCCCCCATCCAATGTCGCGTCTATGGCTTCAGAGTTTTCTTTTGCGCCAGACAGTTGTAAAACTTCTTCTGTCAAAACGCTCTCGTGAACCCCGCCACCCTGAACAAAGGGGTAAATTTTTTCTTCTTCTGGCATTTTTAAATTCCCAATTCCCCTAATTTTTCCGCCAGGTCATTGCTGGAGTCTTCAGAATTTTTTCTATACTCTTCCCACGAACTTTTGTCCCAAACTTCTAAACGATTATAAACACCGACTATCACAATCTCTTTATTTAAATGAGCATATTCTCTTAGATAGTCCGGAATAAGAATTCTCCCCAAAGAATCTATTTCTGCTTCCGACGCTCCAGCTAAAATCAAACGCGCAAAACTTCTTGCGTTGCCTTGTGAGATGGGAAGCTTTGCCAACTTATCAGCTAATTTTTGCCACTCGATCAAAGGATACACAAAAAGACAATTGTCTAATCCTTTCGTGATGACAATCTCCTCCCCCAAAGATCTGCGAATTTTGGCGGGCATCATGAGCCGCTTTTTGTCATCTAATGTGTGTGAGTATTGGCCGATTAACATAATTTATAAACGCTGATAAAACCTAGGATATTTATTGGTTATAAACAATAATGGTTAGTTGTTAACACTTTTTCCCACTTTCTGCCATCTACTTACCATTTTACACCACTTCATAGCACCAATCAATAGAGTAAGTCCAGTAGACACCGATGCAAAAAGTCGACCGCGCATATTGCCACATTAACCAAAAAACGGCTTATTTAAGCCGTTTTTTGGTTATTTGACAATTCGTTTATTATTTAGTATTTAATACTTCTAATCTACTTTTAACACTTTATCCACAATTCGATATCTACCACTTTGGTGTTATATTCATCAGATGTGAATAACTTTTCTGTCTGCCGGACTCAAAGGGTTGCCTTCGGTGCAGGCGGGAAGCGTGCCATCAATTCCGTTCAAAAAAGGTTCGGATTTCATCAAATAATTGTACCAGAATCAAAAGAAAAAACGCCTCCGCATTGCTCGGCCGCCTTCGTCGGCCTTGCTTCCCGCAAAATTTTTCGCGCCGGAAATAAAAAAACAAAAAGGAAACACGCTTGGCCCATCCATCCGCGCGTGTCGGATTACTCCCAAAAGCTGACAATGTAAGATTCTGTGATAAAATAGAACTATAATTTAAATCAAAGGCGTTGGTGGAGTTGACACTCCGGAGTTGCAGAAAGAAAATCTCAAAAGAGAGATTAGTAGAACTTTGCCGGGAGTTCCCATTATAGAACAACAGTGTGTCGAAGTGTTCGTAGCACTGACAAAGCTTAGTTGGGCAACTAACTAAGAAACTAAGAAAACAGAGCGGCGCCGCGAGAAACCTCGTCTCTGTCTACCCAAAAGAAATTAATGGATGGAGACGAAGTTTTTGTTGCCTAAATTGACTATTATGATTTCTAAACACATTCAACAATTAAAACAATCGCCAACTTTGGGCTTAGACGCTAAAGTGAGGCAGCTTCAGGCCGAAGGTGTTCTTGTGGTTAATCTTGGTCTTGGTGAACCAGATTTTATTACTCCTTGGCATATCCGTAGAGTTGCCATCGCTGCCATAAAAGCGGGATTCACTCATTATACTATAACAGCAGGTATTCCCGAACTTAGAGAAGCTATTTGTAAAAAACTATTAGAAGAGAATGGGGTTTCCTGCCATCCATCAGAAATAGTAGTTGGAGTAGGAACCAAACAGCTTCTTTACCACGCCTTCCAAGTTTTATGTGAAGAAGGAGATGAAGTTATAATTCCTATTCCAACATGGAGCACATACATAGAACAAATAAAATTAAGCGGTGCCACTCCTGTTCTCATTTCCATTGAATCACCTTTTAGACTTACCGCCGAGGATTTAGAAAAAAGAATCACTCCAAAAACAAAAGTGATTCTTCTAAACAGTCCATCTAACCCAACAGGGGCAGTGATAGAAAAAAAACAACTGATAAGGATAGCAAAATTAGCGGTTGAGAAAAGTATCTTTGTGATTTCCGATGAAATCTACGAGAAAATTACTTTTGGGAAAAAGCACCATTCAATTGCGTCCTTGGGTAAAAAGATCAAGCAATTAACAGTCACCATAAATGGATTTTCCAAGAGCTACGCAATGACTGGATGGCGAATAGGTTATGCCGCTGGGCCAAAAGAGATTATTGAAGCAATGGTTTCGTTACAGAGTCAAACAACATCAAACACTTCATCAATCTCTCAAAAGGCAGCGCTTGCGGCACTCACTGGTTCTCAAGAGTCGGTTGAGTTAATGAGATTAGAGCTTGAGAAGCGACGTGGCTATCTTATTAAAGAACTTTCAAAAATAAAAGAAATTTCGTTTGTTTCACCAGACGGAGCTTTCTATTTTTTTGTGGATATCAAACAACTCCTTGGCAGACGATTTAGAAGTTCAAAAGAATGGTGCCAAAAACTCCTTGAAGAGGAAAAAGTCGCACTAGTTCCTGGAGAAGCTTTTATGTGTCCTGGTTATTTTAGGCTTAGCTTTGCTGCGTCTATGAAGCATGTTAAAGAAGGAATAAAGCGAATTAGTAGATTTATTAAAAAATATGATTAGAAAAATACCAGCCACAATGGTTTCTCAACATCCTGATCACGCCAGCAAACCTTATTGGCATAGTGAGGAATTTATTAGTACCCAGCAGGAAGCTCATGAGTGTTTTCTCTCTTTTTCTGAACTTGGAGCGTCAGAGTATAAATGGGACTGGGAGGGAAAGCTTGTTGATGAGTCAGTAATTGAGCGACTATTTAGCGAACATTTTGAATATTTCAAAAAATTTCCATTGGGAAAAGAAAAGTTTCTGACTTTCCGTCTCCCAAACCCCAAGGTGGAAACTGAATTTCGTCTGGGCAGAGCTTTCATGGGAATTTTTGGAGCTGCAGGTTTAGCTAAGAGGGTCGGCGTTCACAGTCCACCCCTGTTTGAAGTTATTCTGCCAATGACAGAATCAGCCGAGGAAATGATTGCTATTCAAGAAGCATTCAAAGAGATGGCTTCACTCAAACATCGTCTTTATAATCTCGAAAGTGGAGATCTTAAGCACATAAAAATAATCCCTCTTTTTGAGCAGGTTGGCGTTATCATTTCTTCCGATAGAATTCTGGAAAAGTATCTTCGGCTTCATAAACTAAAATTTGGTTTCACGCCTGATTATATTCGTCCATATTTAGCCAGATCAGATCCTGCCCTGAATTCCGGTTTGGTTCCAACAGTACTAGCAATAAAAATTGCTTTGTCTCGCTATTCGGAACTTGAAAAGAAAACTGGCGTAAGGCTTTATCCAATTATTGGCTCTGGCTCTTTACCCTTTCGAGGGGGACTAGTGCCGGAAACCGTTGAACAATTTTGCCTAGAGTATCGGGGGATTCGTACAGCACTACTACAAAGTGCGTTTCGTTACGATTTTGAGAAGATCAAGGTTTTAGAGTCAATTAAAAAAATAGAGGAAACCCTTCCTTATGGAAGCCCTGCTTCTATCTCGTTGTTAGAAGAAAAAGAATTAAAGGGGCTTATTCCAACTTTTGAAGCGTTCTATCGACAAACGATTGAAGAGATCGCTCCTTTAATAAACAAAGTTGCTTCACAATTACCCAAACGGAGAGAACGAGTCCAGCACATTGGATTGTTTGGTTACTCGCGAAGTGTAGGAAAAGCAAAGCTACCAAGGGCAATTGGCTTCACAGGTGCTTTATATTCTTTGGGTATTCCGCCTGAAATCATTGGAACCGGAAGAGGCATAAAATATGTAAGAGAAATAGGAAAAGAAGCATTATTGGAGAAGTATTACGTTGGTTTAAGAAAAGAATTAAAGCGTGCGGGCGGATTTTTGTATAAAGAAGGATTAGTGAAACTGGCACAAAAATCTGAAATATGGAAAGGGGTCTTAGAGGACGTGCGCCAAGTTGAAAGTTATCTTGGAGAAAAGTTGGGGCCAGTTACACAAGAGGAAATAAAACACACCGAAATTGTTAAGAAGTTATATCAAAAATTAAAATCTGGCGAATCATTTGCAGAGCATTTACAAACTTTAGCAGTATTGCGCAAAAGTCTAGGTTAGTAATTATTGGGGAGCGTGTGTCGGCGCGCGGGTGGGTGGGGCAACGACACTTTTTCTTCTTTTTCCTTTCCTAATTTTTAAACGGCGCGAAAAATTTTGCGGGAAGCAAGGCCGACGAAGGCGGCCGAGCAATGCGGAGGCGACTACGGCGATTCCCTTTACCCTTTAACCCCTTTTCCTCGCCGTAGCCGCCGACGACGCTGGCAGTATTAAATTTTGCTTTTAGTTTTTACGAATTTTTGATAAAATAAGTAAGTTCGAGCTTTATTGTAAAGTTGCACCACAGGATTCGAACCTGCCAGCAGGCAGGTCCATGATCTTGCATTAATGTGGGCGTTGCTGGATTCGAACCAGCGGCCTTTGCAATGTGAATGCAACGCTCTAACCAGCTGAGCTAAACGCCCTTAATCACGCTTTTTAAAAATCTATGGTCTGCGACCTCTTTTAAATCAACTTATCCAAAAATCCGTTGTGGTCTATCAAAACATTTCTGGGGCGGCCCAAAATTTCCTTAATAAACGCATCGCGCATCTGAACACGATATAGAAATTCTTTAGTGTCAAAAATAGTGTAGCGTAGTTCCTTGCCATTAATTTTTTCCAGATCCGAAATTGTTTTTTCTATATATTTTTCTTTCAGCCTATCCCCTACCACTATCATATCTGTTGGCGCGTATAAATCTTTTACCAGTTCCCCGCTTAAAATTAACAATTTTATATTTCCCGACTTATTTAAAATTTTAGCAAAATCTTTCTGAATCAACAAAAATTCTTTTTCAAAAAGCTTTTCCAATTCCTCGTAAAGAAAAAATTCTTGGTTGGCAGAATATTTTAGAGTGCGCGCATCTTTTTTTAAGACGCCGAGTTTTACTAAACTTTCCAAATCCTTTTTAATTTGCGAAGATGAATTTTTTAAATATTTCTTTAACGCCTCAACATCGGCAGATGTTTTGCTACGAATAAAAAATACCACTTCTTTAAAATGTCTGGGTGAGCTAAAAATCTTTTCTAAAATTTCCTGCATAATAAATTAAAAAATGGACCGTTGCTTATAAGCGCACTTTTTTCTTTTATACCACGTTTAGATAAGATTTTCAACGTCAACAACCCACCCTCAATAAGTTGGCGCGACTGTTGTTTTGAAAAACCATCCGCAGGAAAATTTGCTTGGTATTTAAAATGAAACCTATAAAATAGGTTTCATTTTAAATAAATTTTCCGAGGACGTGATGAAATCGTTCGCTGGAAACGATTGAGTGTGTTTTGAGAAGCAACAGTCGCGCCAAGATACTAAAAATTACTTGATCTGCACAGTCGCGCCAGCTTCTTCGAGCCTTTTCTTCAATTCATCCGCATCTTCTTTGTTCATGCCCTCTTTTACATTTTTAGGAGCACTATCAACCACATCCTTGGCCTCTTTAAGGCCCAAGCCGGTTAATTCTCTTATGACCTTAATAACCTGTATTTTTTGTCCACCGCCGCTGGTCAAAACTACATCAAAAGATGTTTTTTCTTCAACCGGACCCTCGCTAGATACCCCACCAGCCACTGCCACCGGCACAGATGCTGAAACGCCAAAATAATCTTCGAGCGTGTGGATTAATTCAGAAAGCTCTAAGGCATTCAGAGTTTCCACCTTTTTTATAATGTCCGAAAATTTTTCCGGAACTGCTTTTTTTTCTTCTTCCATATTTATTTATTTTTCAGCCAGAGGCTGATCCGCTTTGGGCGGAAATTAATTATTATGCGCTTAATTTATCTTTTACCGCTGAGAGGGTGTACAGCATATTTTTAAGCGGAGCGGCAATAGTACAGACAAATTGGGCAATGAGTTGTTCTTTGCTGGGCAGTTTACCTAAATTGTTTACTGCTTGTGCTGTCAAGAAATCGCCCAAAAGAAATCCTCCCAACATGTTTAATTTAAAATTTTTATTAGCCATCATTTCTTTTTTGGCAAAATCATAAATTATTTTAGCCGGCGCCACTTCGTCATTTGTACCAATGGCTACCCCGAAAATATTTTTGTCTTCAAAAGCTTCTTTGTCGGCCTTCAGGTTATTTTGTTCCAAAGCTTTTTTCAGTAATGTCTTTTTAATGACAGTAAAAGAGACTCCTTGCTTGCGCATTTGTTTTCTTAAATCTGTAAGCTTGGAAACACTTACGCCTGACATACCAACAAAAACCAAAGATTTGGCTTTAGAAACGCTTTCTACAGCCTCTTTCAATGTTAATTCTTTTTGTTGTCTAGTTCGTGGCATATATTATTAGTTTATAAAATAAAAAAGACCTTTTTTGAGGTCCCACAAACACACAAGAGCGTTGTTCTGCGCAAAATCACTTTGCGCAAAAACTTTAGCACCTCGAGAAGTCTTATTCCCCACCTTGTAAGCGGAGTGCTTCTTGTCTATGGCGACTACAATACTAGAAATGTTAGCATAATGAATTTTGATGTCAACCCACGAATTAGAATCTAGAATTTAGAATCTAGAATTTAGCCAGCATTTGACCTTTTGAACAAGTCGTGATAGATTAATCACAATCTCTTCCACACGGTGTAGAAGAGATAAAGAACCTTGAAAAAGGAGTCTGCATATGACCCTTCTCAGGAAGTGCGGCTTGAGCCCAGGAAAGTACATCGTTTACCAAAGCGGCTTTCCGGAAGCCGATATTAAAATTTGTAAGGTTGAAGACGAAAATGAAGATGATTATAAAATCATTGAGCCCGGTCAGACAATTTCTCTTATTGAGGCTATCATACATCAATGTTCAAAAACAAAGCCAGAAATCAAATATATCTGGATAAACAAAAACTCCCGCTCTATTTTTGCAAAATTTACTTGCAGAAATTTCAAAATGACACCCGCCTAGAAGCGGGTTTTTCTTTTCCAAAATAATAGTAAGGCCCGCCCGCTCCTTGCCACAAAAATATATTTATGTTAGTATCTTATAGAATTCAGTCTAATTTAAAAAAATAATTCACCCCGTTAAATAATCCCACAAAGTGGGATTGCCCAAAGGGCATTTAACAGGGTAAAAAGATATGAAACCAAAAATACATCCTCAATACCAAGAAGCGGACGTGGTATGCGCTTGCGGAAATAAATTTAAAGTAGGTTCTGCCAAAGCGGAACTTCGCGTAGAAATTTGCTCCGCCTGCCATCCTTTTTATACAGGAAAAGAAAAAATCATGGACAGCGCAGGACGCGTAGAGAAATTCAAGAGACGTTCGGCTAAAGCCACCAAGAGTAAAAAATAATTTATTTCTTATGGATTCGCGTTTTTTGGACATAAAAAAAGAGTACGCGGATTTAGAAAAAAAGCTCGCCGACCCCGAGCTTTTTTCAGCTCATCCACAAGAAGCTAAAGATATAGCATCTAGATTTTCTGAACTTCAAAAACATATCGCTATAATTCAAAAAATTGAAGACGTTGAGAAAAATATAGAGGAAAATAAAAAAATAATGTCTTCAGAAAACGAATCCGAATTTAAAAAAATGGCAGAAGATGAATTGCCTCAACTTTTAAAAAATCTCACGGACTTTGAAAAAGAATACAAGGAACTCACGTCTACCAAGGCAGAACAGATAAATGGCGCCCTCGTTGAAATTCGGGCAGGCACAGGGGGTGGAGAGGCGGCGCTTTTTGCCGGAGATCTATTTAGAATGTATTCCCGCTTTGCCGAAAGAAATGGATTCGCACTTGAAACATTGGACTCTTCTCGCACAGATATTGGCGGATACAAAGAAATAGTTTTTTCACTTTCGGGCAAAAATGTTTATAATCTTTTAAAACAAGAGAGTGGCGTGCATCGTGTGCAAAGAATACCCGAGACAGAAAAAGGCGGCCGCGTGCACACCTCTACCGCCTCAGTCGCTATTTTACCCAAAGTGCCTGAAACCAAGATAAACATAAAATCACAGGACATCAAATTTGAGACCACCCGCTCTGGCGGACCTGGAGGACAAAATGTGAACAAAGTAGAAACCGCTGTGCGTTTAATCCACGCGTCCACAGGTATAGTCATCAGATCTCAAACAGAGAGGTCTCAAGCTCGCAACAAAGAATTGGCGCTGGAGATATTGCGCTCCAAGCTTTATCAAATGGAAGAGGATAAGCGCAGAAGCACGGAGGAAGGTTTGCGTAAATCTCAAATAGGCACTGCCGAGAGAGCTGAAAAAATTCGTACATATAATTTTCCACAGGACCGCATCACCGATCACCGCATACAAAAAAGCTGGCATAATATTGCCAACATAATGGATGGAAATTTAGATGATATAATAAGCGCTTTTCAAGAAGAGTAATCCCCGAAAGAATTTAGAAAATAGTAAATAGAAAGTAGAAGAAAATTTAAAATTAAAAGTGAAAAGTTAAAAATTAAAGTTTTAAATTAAAAATTAAATCATTGAAAATTCATTGAAAATTGAGAATTGGAAATTGAAAATTGTTATTATATTCTAGATTCTAAAATGTATGAAAGTTATTTTATCACCTTAAAAATGGTATAATGAACATGTAAAAAATTGGTGGGTGTAGCTCAATGGTAGAGCACCAGATTGTGGCTCTGGCGGTTGTGGGTTCGAATCCCATCATCCACCCCAAACAGGAGAAGCGCTGTCAAAAACGGCACTTTTTCCTTTATTCATCAGCATTTGTTGCGGTTCGTAATCGTTAAATAGCTTTGGCATCCAATTTGTTAATAATTAACACCAAATAAAAACACCCCATATTGGGGGTGTTGTTACATGTCTTTTTACATATATTCTACAAAGTTTTTTCCTGCTTGAGATCAAATTCAAAAAGTCTCAAGTCCAAACAGACGTTTGCGATGATAATAAGAAACATTAAAACAAGAGAGGACACAAACTGAGGAATCATTGCTAAATATTCGCCATAACCCATTGACTGAATTACAGTTTTGGCTATTTGGCCGCCGTCCAGCATAGAGATTGGCGCCAAATTGAAAAGCCCCAACACCAAACTAAAAAACATAAATTCTCTAATTAGTTTTGGTGGGTGAATTTTTCCAGTCGAGACAAGAATCCAGCTCGGTGGTTTTATGAATCCAAAAGTTATACAGCCAAACAACAAGTAGAAAAATCTTGCCACGATCTTTACTGGCGTTATAGCTATTGTTTTAACAAGTTCTCGAGAAGACAAATTATCTCTTTTCCATCCAAGGATCTGGAAGAAAAATACAAAAATTACAGCGGATAAAATATTATTTCTTATGCCCGCCATGTATATGATGATTTTATCCCATGCGGATAATTTGCTATACGCTTCACCGTCCTCTGCCGCCACATATGCCGCTAAAGGAATAAGCCTTACACTAAAAATAAAAGAATTCATTTGATTCTGGTACACAACTGGCCCCACCCCCAAAGAAAACTCCTGGATAGGAACGTGCTTTTTTTGAAATTCACGCAAATGACCATATTCATGGATCGCAAGCACCACTTCTAAAAGAACAATAAATAAAAAGATTTTATACAGAGCCCTGATTATCCGCATCCGTAACCTCCTTATTTGACTCCCCGTTTAGTTGTAAAACAGCTATTACATATTTACCATGTGGTTGAAAAATAGTCAAGTATCTTGTGCATCTTTTTCTCTTCTTCCCTCTCTAAAATATTTCTAACATCCTTCACGATGCGACCCCATTTAGTGAGAGATCCGAGAAGGCCTGGTTTTAATTTGCTCTATCTCATGATTCGATTGCCAAGGAAGCAATTTTTTGTTAAAATAAAAAAAGAAATAAAAAAGGTCAAGTTTTTAGAAAGTATAAATAAATAATTTAAAATGAACAAAAATATTATTGTTGTAGTATTGGTAGTTCTATTGCTAGCTAGTGTTGGCTGGGCATGGTCTTTACAGCAAGGAAAGATCAAATTGGGCAGTGAAAAAGAGGCTTTGCAAAATAAAATTGATAAGGGCTTAACTTACGCTAAAGCCCTAGATTTGCTTTTAGAGCCTGCTCGAAAACAGGCCGGTCTACCAACTAGGCAACCATTTTCTGAGACAGATTGGATTTTATCACTCACAGAAGCCACAAAAGCAACTGCCGACAATGAGCTTCAGAGCAATTTCAATGATATAAAAGAAGGGGGAAGCGCGGCTTCAAGGGCAAGTATTTTTTTTATGGATCGTGCTGTTTCCGCAACTGTGGATGCTCTTAAGTAACAAGCTGGTATAGAGTATTAATAGCCTGAATATCGAATAACAGCGTATTCCAAAAAAGTTCTAACATCAACGGTCCGGGAAATGCCCACAAAAAGCCAGAGAATGCTGGCTTTTTGATTTGGCTCTTTTCCAAAACAACAGCCTGCCAAAAAATTAAAATTCCCAGGCAAAGTATTGACAACGTGTTACTAAATGTGATATTAATCATTTAGCCCTTTTACAGTAACGCAGAGGAGTAAAAGCCTTGCTCAAAAAAAGCCTCCTGGCAAAATTTTTAGAATTTTTTGGTAGAAAATTAAGTGTCAATCCCAAAAAATTAGACGATGCGCCAGAATTGTTCAGAAACATGATCAGTGGAGGACCCTATGGAAGAATTGATCTGGTTGATTATTTAAAAAAATTTCTAAAGAAAAATTTTACTGATAAACTAACTTCAAATTCGTTTAAAATTTATTTATATTATGGCGAAGGTTGGGGGTGTGGCAACTTTCATTCTATTTATTTTGACGCTAACTATAATTTTGTTTTGTTTAAAAATAATAAACCTATCTGTAGCATCGGGTTCGATCTAGAAGAAAATGACTCTAGATGTGTTATAAGGCAAATTCAGGGCGTCAAAAATAAAAATACCGAGCTTTGTCCATTTCGCTGGGAAAAAATGCTTGTACAAATTGTTTTGGATTGGGCCAAATTCCATAGCATAAAACAAATTAACATCATAAGAAGCAGAGATAGCGTGTGGTATTCTGCATGCCCCGAAAAGAAACAACATTTGTATATGAAATATGACGTTACAGCCAGAAGAATGGGCTTTAGATTGGATGGTGCCAAAAAAATCTACTCCTTAGCCCTATAATCTACGAAGTTAAAAATTATCCCCTCTTTAACAGATGGGATCAAATCTCCAAAAAGAGACACTCGTGTGTCTCTTTTTTCTTACTCTCCCCCCTCTAAAATATTTCTCCTCCTTCGGACTAGGACGGACACAGTAACACTTGTCCGTCTTGGACGGATCCCTCACAACACGACCCCGCGAATATCTTTACAAAATACAAAAATAAACCTAAGCTTTAGACAAGTTGAGTTCTTTGAAAAGAAAGGACGCGGAAATGCGATTTGACAAAGATGGATTCAAAAAGTGGCTCAGTCCCAGAACAAACACGCTTAACCCCACCATGGGTTTTTGTGCCCAAAATTGACCTTCGCCCGCAACGAGTCGCTATTACAACAGCCGGGCATGGATTTAGCGCAATGCTAGTCCAATTCAACCCCGAGGAGTGGCGAAGCTTTGTTGAAACCGAAGGGTTTCGCTACTGGTGGTGGGCCAATCGTGCTTCTTTTAATCTCGGTTATGATGAGGAGTATCGCGGGACAAGGGATATCCTGCGCGGATACGCTTACAGCGTTAAGCGTTTCCCGTTCATAACGATTTTGGAAAAATACGATACTAAATAAAAATACCCCCGACACAAAGTCGGGGTTTTTCTTTTTTAATTTCTAAAACAATATCTTTACAAAAAATAAAAACAAACCTATGCTTTAGGTAAGTTTTTGATCTTTAAAAAGGAGAAATCCATGAGAGTTATTTACGCGGGAGAAGAATTACCCGAAAGTTTTAGTAAGGCAATTTTTTTGGCTGGTCCTACTCCACGTTCAAAGAAAACATCTTCATGGCGCCCTGAAGCGCTTAAAATTCTTAAAAAACTTGGGTATGACGGAGTTGTTTTTAATCCAGAACGCTCAAATAAGAAGCAACGATTTGATTATAATAATCAAGTAGAATGGGAAGAAAAATGTCTTCATATGTCTGATTGTATTGTTTTTTGGGTTCCACGAAACATGAAGACCATGCCTGCTCTAACAACTAATACAGAATGGGGCGTTTGGCAAAATAGCGGCAAAGTCGTTTTTGGAGCACCCTATGAGGCCATAAATATTCGTTATCAAGAATATTATGCTTGCAAATTTCAAGTGCCCATTGCCAACACTTTAGAAGAAACGATTAAAAACGCTTTAGAGATGATCGGCGAAGGAGCTTTGAGAACTGGCGGCGAAAGAGATGTCCCGTTATATATTTGGCGAACGTCACATTTTCAAAATTGGTATCAAGCTCAAAAATCAGCGGGCAATCGTTTAGACGGAGCAAAAGTAGAGTGGACATTTCGCGTGGGTCCAAAAAGAGGTTTTGTTTTCTTTTGGATTTTGCACGTTAATGTTTATATTACCAAAGAAAATCGAAATAAAACTAACGAAGTAGTAATTTCCAGGCCAGACATAGCTACCATTGTTATGTATCAAAAGAAAGCGGATTTATATAACACGGACATTGTTTTAATTCGTGAATTCCGCAGTCCCGTAACAACTTCTGATGGGTATGTTTGGGAAGTGCCTGGTGGTTCATCTTTTAAGCCCAAAGGAGACCCCTTGGTGCTTGCCGCCAATGAATGCGAGGAAGAAACCGGACTAAAGATTGAATCAAGCAGAATTAAAAAGCATGAAGCTCGTCAATTAGTTGCCACTCTATCAGCTCACAAAGCCCATCTGTTCTCGGTAGAAATTACTGACCAAGAATTGGATTGGCTTCGTTCTCAGCAAGGCATTGCTCACGGAGTCGTAGAAGACACTGAACGAACCTATGTTGAAATTATGAAACTGGGTGAGATTTGCAAACAAGCAAGCGTTGACTGGTCAATGTTGGGCATGATTTTATCGGTTTTGGTACATAAAATATAATTTTAGTTAAAAAATAAAACCGGCTCAAAAGGGCCGGTTTTTCTTTTCCAAAATAATAGTTAGCGGTTTAAGCATGGTCTTATAACGCCTTACTTTTTTGAAGATTTTCCTTTGACTATTTTTTTAGGTTTAAAAACATCAACCTTTTTAGCTATTATCTTTGGAGCGCTTTGAGTCTGACCAGCTTGGGATTGCGCAATTTTCTCCACTGATTTAATAAGTTGATCTAATTTTATAGTTATTAATTCTAATTGCTTCTTTCCAATGTCCCCTCCTCCATTATCATTTATAAAATTATTCTTAGCGGGCATTCTATCAACGAACTCTCTTCTGGCAAATCTATCGCCGCCTTGTTCCTTCTTGTTGCTAAAACATTCGCTACAATAAACGGGCTTTCCTGACATTGGACGAAAAGGAACCTCACAGCTTTTTTTACATTCGTCACATATTGCCTGATGCATAACAGCAGGCCCCCTGTCTCCGGATCCCGAACTTTGCCCTCCCCAGCTTTTTCTCGGAAAATTTGGTCGTCCAGAATTTTTTCCACCAAATCTATTTCCGCCCCCACTACCTCCAAATTGACCCTTACCACTACCACGATTAAAATTTCCCATATATATGTTTATTATTTGATTATTATACTATTATAGATAGATTCTGCGCTTTTATCCATCAAAAAGCAAAGTTATTCTATAACAGTTGTTTTAAATTGTAATTTGTGGCAATATTAATAGAGAAGTAGCTAATTTTCGATATAGCCATGTTAATGGCTAAGTCGAATCATAAAATTATGCCAGGAAAAGCAAATTCGGCTTTTATGAAGCCGTTAAATCTTACCGCTGATTTAGAAGCGGTCGTGGGAAAAGGTCCTATGCCACGATCCGAAGTTGTAAAAAAACTTTGGGTATATATCAAGGGAAATAACTTGCAGGATCCAAACAAAAAGAGGAATATAGTCGCTGACGCCAAATTGAAAGTAGTTTTTGGCGGGAAAGGCGTAGTAGATATGTTTGAGATGACAAAATTGGTTTCGAAACATTTGTCATAAACACAAGCTCTACTGTATCCGAAACAAAAAAATACGGTCAAGCCGTATTTTTTTGTTTGGACTATTTCACAAATTAAAGCGGCTCAGGCATTTGACTTTTAAAACGAGTTGTGATACATTATTTACAATCTCTTCTGCGTGGTACAGAAGAGATAAAGAACCTTGAAAAGGAGGTGCGTTTTGCCCTTGGATGAACCCAGCACGCAGAAAACTCTTCTTATCGCAACCAATGTTCCCGAAGGAATGGTGGTACATGTTGAACTGGGCATCATTGGAAACCGCACACAGTTCATAGCGGCGCTATATAAAGAAAAAGATCTTCCCTATTCACGTCCCCAGGAAACAAAACTTTTAGAAAAACTAACATCTCTGGGAGCCTGGAGTTTAGTTCATGCCAAAGATGTCGGCCTACAGTGGCACGACAAGTCAGGCAAAAAAATCGAGGTGAGTGACAAATGGGCAGAACAGAGCTGGATAATCGTTTCTGAGAAAAAAATCTCAGAAGGAACGGCCAACTAAATGGATCCCGTTATTATTGGAGCTACAAGTGAAACGCACAAAAGACAGCTGAAAGAATTGGCTAAATTTGCAGGTGCCGAAACTATTGAATATAGAAATTTGGACGCCGGCGAAAACTATATTTTGACCAAAGAAGGCAAGACGATTGTCCTACGAGCTCGTAGCAATAGATTTAATGGCGGTTTTATGTGTATCGATTACGATCAACCTGTAAAATCAAGATCTTAAATTTAAATAATAAAAAGTAAAAACCCCCCGTTTTCAGCGGAGGGTTTAATTTTTACATCATTTTCAAGGGAAGACCCAAGAAAGCCTCATTTCCAAGGGAAGAAATAGATCTGTGCCGTCTTTCAAAATCAAAAAAATCTGTTCGGCTCGATCTTTGAGCCCAAGCTCCACTTCTACTTCTTGTTCTGCATCTACTAATTTTTCAGGATCTTTGGTGTCTCCGGTTTTTTCTCTGACCCTCTTAAACAAATCATCCATCAGCTGGGGATTGGTCTGATAATCAAAGTAATGCATAGTTTCTTCAGCCACAACTTTAATTAAATGCTCTTTGCTGGATCTAGATAGCTCTAAAGAATTTTCGGAAGATTGTGAATTTGGAAAGGTTTTTAGAAATTCTTCAAATGCTCCCTGAACCAAAAATTGATTATAAATGATTAGAAATTCAGACGCCACTCCATTAACCCTAACATTTTCACCAATAAACCTGCAAAGCTCTCTGATGCCCGCAATCTCCATGGCAATTTGACCAAATGTCCCAAGAGCTGAAAGAAATTCTTTTTTATCACACAAATCATCAAGACTCCGACCATTTTTTAACTGAGCAGAAATGGCCGCATCATAACTTTTCAATTTAAGAGTGATAATAAAGGGCGGAATTTGAACCTTATTTCTGATTTTAGTTTGCCATTCAAGAATTTCAATTGTTCGATGGGATATTTTTCGAATAGTTTCGGCAATACCCAAAAGCAAATCTTCTTTGCTTAAACCATATTTTTCAGAGGTTTTGACAAGCCATTCATCAAAAGTCTTTAGGGACCACCCTGTAATAATTCTGTAACACACGTCTTCTTTATCAATTCTCCAGGGTTCCGGTGTCTGCACGACAGATCTCCTTTTTAAATGTGCTTAAAAACATTGTACAATTAAATCTATTTTAATATCAAGTGATTGTCGCCATTTTTGATTTTACGCGCAAAAAACAATAACGAACAATGCAAAAAGAAAAAAGTGTCCTGTTTTGGGCTCTTTTACAAAATTATCCTTAAATAAACGGCACGGCTCAATCCAAAAAAGTCGAGTATACAATTTATTAAAATAAAAAGGCGCTCCATTGGGGCGCCTTTGGTAAGTTTTGAGTTATTCTATCTTTTAAGATCGGGCACAAGTTCCAATAGTTTGGTTTTTCGACTTTCTGGCTCGTACCACCAACCCAAGGGGTTAATGGGTTCTCCGGTCATATCGTCCCTGGAAGCTGGCCTGGTTTCTTCCCACCGATATCCCATTTTTAACAAAAAGTCGTGTTTCAGTTTTTTCACTCCATTTTTGTTATGAAAAATTGGCGGACTATTCCCTGCCTCAACAACAAAATATCCTGGATTATCATCTTTTCTACGAGATGCTACGAATTTAACGCTTAGTAAGCTTTCAGCATGCTCCCTAAGTAAAACTTCTGGATTGTAGCAACACGAACAAACATATATCAACATGGCCCGCCTCCGTATTCCATTTCAAGGTCCTATAATTATAGTTATACAAAAACTTAAAAAAGTCCAATTTTTTAATACATTTAAGCATGAGGTGGGACCGTGAGACATTTTACTACTGACTACCCTTAGGGCAGTGTCCCCCTTGCCTTAAATGGAATTAGGTAATATTATAAAAACATATCCAAATAATGTCCAATATATCAAAAATATGGAAATTCCAAAATTTGAATTTTTCAGTAAAAAGGCACCCAAAAATAGCGCTGGACCAGATAACGTTATAGCCAAAAAACAATACTTGCAATCAACCATAGATCCGGCTGATGAGCATAGACGAGCAGAAATCGCAGGAAGGGCGCAAAAAGGAACAAAAACAACTAAGGACGGAGATAGAATTGAAGCGTTGATTTCAGAGGATGGATCAATTTTAGAATATACAAATCAAACAGCAGTACAGAAAAAAATACACCAAGATGAATTGTCCCAAAATTAAAGATTGCCAGTCAAAAATCTAAATCGAACTCGCATCACCGACTCCTATTTTGATAAAACAGATCTTTAAGATTATAATCCACCCAACCCTTTTCTTTTTCGGACCTCAACCAACCCTTGACAGCTAAGCTTTTCACATCAATCACCATTTTCGCCACAGTTCTTTCGTTCATTATACTGTTGGCGTCTCCTGATGAAGTGTCGTTTGTAATATCCATAAGCTTATTGATAGTCATGTGTGGCTTTGTTAAAAGCTGAGCAGAATTATATCTCTTTATTGTGGCGGTACTATTATCATTCACATCAAAAGCCCTTAATTCAGAAAGGTAATGGTTTGTGTGTACAAAAGGCGAAGTTGGGTGAGACAATACGATTTTTTTGGCTGTACATTCTAAATTCCAAATTTTTCCATATGAATTAACTATATTGTGATTGTATCCGCTTGCGCGAGGAATGCCTTTAAGTTTTTGGAAGTCTTTTTCTGGGTTTTTTGTTTCCGATAGCCAACGGGCGATTATACTACGCGAAACGCCAACTCGCGCGTCAGGGTGGCTCAAAGAATTAACCGCAGACACAAAACCGTTTGAATTAATGCCGATAGCGTCCCCGCCCAAAGTGTGGTAATAATGCAATTCAAATATTTTTGTTTTGCCAATTTCTTTAAAGAGAAAACAGCTGGTATTTGCGCTGGTTTTTCCCCAGTCCTCATTATGAGCAATCAATAAGCCGTCATTTGTGATGATAGTAGTACATCTATTTTGATTTATTATCTGACTTACTTCTTCTTCTAAATGAAGCGCCCACAAATAAATAAAATCGATTCCCGATCCCTCGGAATATCCTTTTAATTCATCAATAAAATCGGGGAAATATTTTTGATTTATTTTTAAATATTTTTGAGCTCTTAAAACACGCGCGCTCCAGTCGGGTTTTTTACTCTCTTTTTCTACGATAGATCTGATACGTGAAGAAAAGCTCTTTCCCATCAAAACTCCCAGCCCATGGTTGTCTTTGGCTTTAAAAATAAAAAAATTGTCGTGTTTCATAAACGCTAATTAATCGCCTTGTCTTTTTTATAACACAAACCAAACAGCTCCTTGCCGGAGATCGCCAAGATCATTAAAATGCCCCCCGCCACAATAGGTACTGTCAGTCTTTCGCCCAGAAAAATAATGGGCAAAAGCACACCGGTCAAATTTTCCGAAAGAGAAATTAGGGTCGCCCAAATCCCCCCTTCCTTATCGACAAATTTCAGCCACAAAAAGAAAAGTATGGCGGTGGACAAAATAGAAAGTCCTAAAATACCCAATATAACCTTTAAATTTAAAGCGGGGAAATTAATACCATTTGAAGGAGATAGAAACATAATTGGCGTTAAAACGACCAGCGAAAAAAGAAAAACCCCTAAATTGATAGACAGAGAGTCAAATTCTTTATTTTGTCGAGAAAATTTAGCTCCCAGCACCGAATAAAGCGCCCATCCTATTGCCGAAATCAAAACCAGTAAATCTCCAAAGATGTGCGCCTCCAAAACATTAAAATAAAATTTGCCATTTGTAATTATGATATCAGCCCCGATAAAAGCAACCACAATTAAAAAGATGTCCAGTTTTTTTAATTTTTCTCCTAAGAAAAACAAGGAGAAAATCAAAATAAATATTGAACTTAAATTGTATATAAGACCGTAATTAATGGCGCTTGTGTGGCGAAGGCCCACAAAACCCACAATCATGGCCGCCCCAACTCCAAAGAAAGATAAAATCAAAACCTGTTTCCAATTGGCAAAAATTGTTTTAAAAACCGATTTAATTCTTTTTTGCCAAGCTAAAATCAGTATAAAAAATAAAGATGATATTAAAATACGAAAAAAAATCGTTGCCAGTGGAGAAAAAGCGACGAAAGAAAGTTTCGCGAAAAGACCGATGGCCCCTCCAAAAATGGAGAGATATAGCATTAAAAATAAATTTGTTAACGCGGGTTTTCTTAAAATGCCGAACATATAAAAATAGAAACGCGCTCGCTTATATTACCCCATTTTCATCAATAGAAAACAGCCTTTTAGAAGTATCAATTGTGGCCTTTACACCTATCGGAATGGTCACCTGCTGACCAACGTGGCCAAATTGAACTTCGCTAATTATAGGAAAGCGATATTCTTGCGTTCTTTCCAAAATAATATTTTTAGGAGAGAGAAGATCTTTCTTTTTTAATTCTGGCTCTTCTTCGATTTCTATAAAGTTTTTGTTCTTTCCTATAATCATTCCAGATATTTTATCCAAAATGCCTGCCAATTTTAAATGCGTCAAAAAATGATCTAAATCTTCATAAGTAAGATCACAATCCTCCCAAAACAAAATGGCGCCTTTCCAATTGGGATTGTAACTTGTGCCTATTAAAGTTCTTAAGACGGTCAAATTTCCGCCTATCAAGGGACCGCTTGCCTTGCCTCTTTTCAAAACATTCCAAGAGGAAAGCTCAGTAACTCGGCCGATAGGTTTGGTCTGAAAGACGGCCCGGATAAAAGATTTTTTGGTAAAACTATCCCACCCGGCAATGGTAAACTCCACGTGGGGCCCATGAAAAGTTATAAGACCGGTTTTAGTATAAATGGCATTGGTAAGAGCGGTTATGTCTGAATATCCTAAAATAATTTTAGGATTTTTTTTAACGAGTGAATAATCAATAAGTGGCAACATTTGGTTGACACAAAAACCGCCCGTAGAGGCAAATATGGCTTTGATTTTCGGATTTTTAATCATTGAATTAAAATCTCTCAATCGCTCTTTGACTGTTCCGGCCATATATCCCCCATAGGTTTTAAAAACATTTTTGCCAAGCTCTACCTTTAAGCCCAGTTTTTCCAATTCCCTAACGCCTGCAAAAAATTCATTTTTATAAGTTATGGGCTCAGAAGGAGAAATAATGCCGACCCTGTCTCCCGCCTTTAATTTGTGTGCTTTTATTAGTTTCATAGGTAAACCCCCACACCATAAGCTCACGCTCATGATTTTACGCAACATTTTTCAGAACTTTGCTCTATTTATATTCGCCCTTCGTGGATAGAGCTTATGGTGTGGGGGTAAAATTTAAACTATTAAATAACGCTAGATTTCTACTATATCACACTAATATCATTGTGTAAACCACCACACCCACGAGCATGATACTGCCAATTCTCGCTTTGCGAGGCTTGTTTCAACCCACCCATCTACGACCTTACGATGTAATATTTTGGGTGTGGTGGTAAACCGCCAAATACTTGCATTAGATTCGTATTTTGGCTTACACTTTAACTAAAGTGGCACATTAAAAAGGGGTCCGGCCATGACGCTTATCGATGCAGTGTTTTATATTTGTGTAGTTTTATTGTGCATTGTTTTGTTTTGGGTTTTAGTTTTAATAGTGGTAACATCTCTTCAGGGGTTTTGGGTTGATAAGGATTCTTTGATGCGCGACTTGGAAAAAAATGGCTATAGCGAAATTAAAATCCTGCGCCACCGTTGGTTTCTCATTGCTTTGCGTGGAGGCGGAAAAGACTATGTGGCAAAATTCACCATATACGCTAAAAACCCACAAGGAAAACGAGATGAGTTTATTGTATTTGCAAAGCCAGCCTCAAAATAAAACTCCGTTTAAAACGGAGTTTTTTTATTTCCTACCTACCCTGCTGTCTGCCTATCGATAGGCAGACAGCAGGGTAGGTTTAATTAATACTTTCCAACCATTCAGTGAGTTTTTCTGATAAATCTGGATTTTCTTTGCCGAACATCTGAGTGCCGTGGCCAGCGTTTTTGTATAAAATCAAAACTTTTTTATCTTTGGGCACGGACGAGAAATCATAAATTTTTTTAACAGTTTCTGTAGAATAAGAGTCGTCTTCTGAAGCGGCTAAAAATATTGGGCGCGAATAATTTTTCATCGGCACCTCAATGTTTGCGCCATGATAATCCAGTCCAGGAGACAATAAGGCTATACCCGCCACATTGTGCTTCGCGCCGTAAATTAAAGCGGCGTTTGCGCCAATGCTCGCGCCGATTATAAAAATGCTTTGCGCGCCATCTTTTTTTAAAAAATCCATCGCAAGCTCCACATCTTTTAAAATAATTAAGTTTAGGTCTTGTGAAAATATTTTCTGTATATCGCCATCGCTTTCACCATGACCCCTTAAATCCATCGCCAATACCTTATATCCCCTTTGAGCGATCATTTCGGCGAAATCTTTCCAGTCCTCTTTTGAGCGTTGGTACATATGCAAAAGCAACGCTCCTTTTGCGCTACCTTTTGAAGAGGAATAATTGCCGACTAAATTAAGGCCATCTTCCGAAAAAAGTTTAATTTTCTCCATATTCACCCTGTTAAATAAAATTTGTTTATATATTTTACAAAAAATATCATTAAATCAATTTGGTTGAATTTTAAGCATGATTGTAGTGACCAAAATGACAAATTTTAATTTTAAATTTTATATAAAATTTAAAATTATTTAACGGGGTAAATTATTTTCTGAAACGATAAAATATCAAAGAAATGACGAAGAATAAAGACGCCGACAAAACCACAATGGGCCCGGGAGTTAATTTAAAAAAATGAGCAATAGGCAAGGCAAAAATCGTGCTCAACGCTCCAAAGACGATGCTCCAAAAACAATACCCGGAAAAAGAACGAGCAATGTTTTGAGCTGAAGCGGCTGGTATTATTACCAAGGCGCCCATCAAGAGCGTTCCTGTGACCTGAACGCCCAGCGCCACTATTACTCCCAAAAGTATTAAAAATAAAAGATCAAGCCTTGAGGCATTTATATTTATAGTTTTTGCTAAATCTTCTGATATAGTAAGAAGCATCAAGCGTTTTCTATAGATGGTTAGGATGATTATAGACGCTACACCCAGAAAAATAGCCAGGGAGCTATTGAACACAGTAAGATTTTCTATATCGCCAAAAAGCGCTTCCAATAAATCTATTTTGGGAATTATCAAAATACCCAATGCCAAACTAAAAGTAAAAAATATGCCGGCCAAAGTTTCCGGATAAAGATGAGTTTTGCGTTTTATCCACCAAATGCCCAAAGCGGCCAAAATCAAAAACACCCACGCTCCCCAAAAAGCATTTAGCCCCAAAAGCAATGCCAATCCCATGCCGGGCAAGGCAACGTGTGTCAAGGCGTCGCCAGATAAAGCCATGCGGCGTAAAATCAAAAAAGTTCCGATATATCCTGCCGATACACCAACCACCACGCCCGTGGACATGAGAAGCCACAGAGGCGCATTTTGAGAAAATGAAGAGATTAAATTATTTATCATAAGAATTATTTTGCAAGTGTTGGTGTGAATAAAATTTCATTTTTTCTCCGTAGAGTTTAGATAGACTTTCCGCGCCCAATATGTCCTCTGGCTCGCCGTAACAAAATTTTTCTTTATTTAAACACATGACTTTAGTGGCATAATTATAAACTACGCTCAATTCATGTGAAACGAATATAATAGTCATCCCAGATTTATCTTTTAAATTAAGAAGTGTCGAATAAATGGTTTCTTCCGCGCCCGCGTCAATACCAGACGTTGGTTCGTCATAAAGCAGAATGTCTGGATTATCAATCAGTGACCAAGCAATTAAAATTCTTTGCAATTGTCCGCCAGACAGTTTGCCCAACTGTTGATTTAAAAGATGGCTTTTAAGATGGTGTTCGAAATGTTCCGGACTTGAACCTCCTTGCCAACCTACCTGCTCTAAGGCCCTGTGTATTTGAGCATGCTTATTAGTTTTAAACTTAAAAAATTCTTCAACCGTCAAAGGCATATCATTTTCGACAAAGAAGCGCTGTGGCACATACCCTATTTTAATATTTTTTTTCCATTCCACAGATCCAGTAAAATTTACTAAACCTAAAAGCGCCCGCACTAAAACAGTTTTGCCGGCCCCATTAGGGCCAATGATGCTCAACATTTCTCCTTTTTCTACCTCAAAATTCAAATTATCAATGACAACATTGTCGTCAAAGACGACTGTTAGATTTTTTACTTTTAATATTTTTTGGCTGTTCGATTGTTCCATTAGATTTATTATAACTTAATTTTGAAATGAAACAAAACACCCCGCCCTTTTGGCGAAAAACCAAAAGGGCGGGGTGTTACAAAATCACAACCTTAAAAAATTATTTGCTTGATTTAAGCGCGTCATCTATCGCCTTCTTAAAAACATCAAACGGCTGAGCTCCCACAATTAATTGTCCGTTGATCAAAGATGATGGCGTGCCCGTGACACCTGCCGCCCTACCTTCCCCTGTTTCTTTTTGAACCTCATCTTTATACTTTTTTGAATCTAAACAGCTATTAAATTTATCGACATCTAATTTTAAATTTTCGGCAAATCTTTTTAGATTATTTATCGAAAATTGTCCCTGATTTTCGCCTTTTTGATTATCAAATAAATAATCGTGATAATCCAGATAGCTTTCTACGCCCTGGTCATTGGCACATTTTACAGCCAAGGCAGCATTTATAGATTCTTGTCCCAAAAACGCAAATTCTTTGTATTCTATTTTAACTTTTCCTGTTTTTACATATTCATCTATTATTTGCTGGGCAGTTTCATCGTGCCATTTCTTGCAAAATGGACACTGAAAATCCGAATAAACCACTAAACTCACCGGCGCCTTTGCGTCACCCAAAATAGATATTCTCTTGAGCGGATTGTCGCTTACCGTAGGGTCTCCGTTTGACGAATTTTTGTTGCTATAAATCACGGCTCCGGCAATCAATAGTCCAGCGGCCACAATCGCTAACGGCATAACCCATTTATTTTCTTTTTGATCCATAAAATAAATTTTCTTTTTAAATTTTACTTATTTAGTATAGCTTTCAAACGCGTCCTGCGCAAATTTCCAATTCAAATTCTTGAAATAACTTTCGATGTAAGATTTTCTATCAGATCCATAATCTATAAAATACGCATGCTCATATACATCCAGGGCTAAAACTGGCAGAGCACCCCACACCCCGCCTTGATTGTGAACGTCTCCATTGAATATTCTCAATTTTTTCTGGCGCACATCCCAAGTCAGTATCGTCCAACCGCGGCTGCACATCGCGCAAGCAGAAAAATATTTTACAAATTGCTCCACGCTTCCCCATTTTTCTACCAAGGCCTTAGACAGAGTGCCGGTGGCATCCAACTTTCCGTCTCCTCCTAAGGAGCCGAAATAATCTTCGTGCAAATAAACTCCGTTATTAGCAAACGTCTCCGCGTCCTTTAAGGCGCGCAATTCTGAATAGGTGGCATTGCCTTCTATTTTTTCCTGCTTGGAAATAACTGATAATTTTTCAGCTATTTCATTAGACTTATTTACATAACCCACATAAAGCTTGTCATGGTGAATCTCTATGGTTTTTTTAGAGATGCCATCCAAGTCTTTACTAAACGGTAATGGTTTTTCTTGCATATTTTTTTCTAGCTCACTATCCGCCAGCCGGCGGAGCGAGGTTATAAATTATAGCTTAATTATAATGGATTTAGAAAATTAATACCACTTATGGGGCGTTTGACTTTTTAAACGAGTCGTGATACATTTTTTGTAGTCTCTTCTGCATGGTGCAGAAAAGATAAAGATCTTTGAAAAGGAGGCGTCGCATGTTGAACACAGCAAAACTATTTTTGAGTTTGCTGATATCTTTTGTCTTTTGTTTTCTTGGCGGGGTGGCGTACAAACTACATATTTATAACATTATGACACTCTCGCTGATTATTGCTTTGTATTTTGTATTTGTCGCTATCCACGACGCTCACAGGGCGAAAATTCTAAAGTTGTCTTTTGCAAAGTAAATATTTTTTGGTGTCACTTCTTTAAAAGAAGTGCCCGCTCCAAAACTGGAGCGGGTTTTTTATTATTTAAAATTGTATTTAATTTTATATTTAGGATTTTATTAAAAAACAAAACAAATAAGCGCGACTGTTGTTTTGAAAAACCATACATCCCCTAAACGCTTTTTATCGAACATTTGCGCAACGAATTTATTTTATTATTATTCGTTAGTTATTATCCCCATGATTTTATAAAGAAAAGTCTCTTCGACCGAGCGAGCAGGGTCTAATATTAAAATCCACCAATTTGGTGGATTTTAATATTAGGAGCGAGGGAAGAAGCGAAGCGAAATTTCCACGCTGGGGAAATTGAGAGTCTTTTCGAATAAAATCATAAAAAAGTCATTTTATCTGAGCAAGCATCTGAGAGATAAAAAGCGTTTAAAAGAAGAAAGTTTACTTAAAACACCCCGATCCTCTTGTAAATCCTAAACTTTGCGCCTCCTGCTCGGTTTGAAACCAAACTTTATTTTCATCTTTTATTCTTTTGACTGTGGCGCAGGTAGGCAGATAGTAATATGTACTATTTTTACTGGCGACAAAATTTCCGTTTTGCGCTGTGGGCAAACCAATGCTCTGCGCACCACCTGTAGTCATTATTTTTTCAACATCGCTAAGCGTCGGAACACCGTTTTCTATCACCAAAGACTCCGGCTGAGCCACTATGCTTAGTCTGCCTAATCCAAAACTGATTAAAGATATCATAAACACAAAAAGGGCCATGAGAAGCATTTTTCTGCGCTCATTTACAAATGTCTTGATTTTTGATACAAAATGTTTTATCATTCCACAAGTTGATATTAATTGAATTTTCTATATTAAATTATGGCTCACACAAAAGCAGGTTCTACTACGCGCTTGGGACGAGAATCAGAATCCAAGCGCTTAGGAATAAAATTATTTGACGGAGAAAAAGCCAGAGCGGGCATGGTCTTAGTAAGACAGCGCGGCAGTAAATGGTTAGCCGGAAAAAATGTCCGCAAAGGAGGCGACGATACTCTATATGCCGGAAAAGATGGCACTATAAAGTTTACTAAAAAAACACGTGTCCGCTTTGATAATTCTCGCAAAACTTTTAAAGTTGTCAATGTGATTTAAAATAATCTTATGACATCATCCCGCCCTTTTGGTAGAAACCAAAAGGGCGGGATGTTTTATTTATTACTTGGACTCTACCTTTAGTTTGAGATCCGCCTTAATGTTTTTGTAAAGATTAATTTTCACAATAGTTTCTCCTATTTTTTTAATAGGAGATTTTATTTCAAGTTGCGTCTTGTCTACTGCAATTCCCTTTTCTTTCAAAAGGTCAGCTATGTCTTTGACGTTAATTGATCCAAAGACCACTCCCTGTTCATTGGTAGAAACGTGCGCTAAAAGCGGTGCCGCTTCAATTTTTTGTTTTAAAATTTCGGCGTCTTTTTTGAGTTTTGCTTCATGTTCAGCTAAATTTTTTAATTCTGACTGGCGAGATGAAACTGCTCCTTGCGTAGCTAAAACGGCCAAGCCTCGTGCCAGCAAAAAGTTTCTTCCGTATCCTTCTTTTACTTCTTTAACATCCCCTTTTTGCCCCAAATCTTTTATTGATTGTAGTAAAATAACTTTCATGTTTTTTGTTTAACTTCTACTTACTATTTTCTACTTTCTACTTACTAACATTGGCTGCTTGTTTCAAAACTTCAATCGCCCTGTCCATTTGCGGATCTTTGCCGGCAGTGACATCTTCTTCGGTTAATTCTACTTTTATGTCCGGCTCAAGTCCGTTTTCAGCGATAGAATAACCCTTGGGCGTAAGCCATCTGGCAATAGTAACTTTTAGTTTCGATCCGCCCGGTAAATCATTTAATTCCTGCACCGAACCCTTGCCGAAAGTTTTTTTACCCACCAAACTAATTCCTCTATTATCTCTCAATGCTCCTGCTAAAATTTCAGAAGCTGAAGCCGATCCCTCGTCCACCAAAACGACCATGGGCATATTTTCAAAAGTTTTATATCCAAAACTGCGATAGGTTTTATTTGCCTGACCATTTCCAAAATCTTCCACCACTATTGTTTGACCTTCCGGAATAAAATAGCTGGCTATATCCTGCGAAACCTCTAAATATCCCCCCGGATTGCTTCTCAAATCTAAAATCATTCCCTTAACTTCTTTGCCAGAAAGCTGGCGCACCATTTGATTAAATTTCGTGCCAGCATCTTCACTAAATTCAGTTAAGCTCGCTTTCAAAAAATTATCTTTGGTGATTTCATAAGTTAAAATCGGAACGCTTATGGTGTCTCTCGTTATTTTTATTTCCTTGGGCTTTGTATCGGTTAATGACAATACTGTTAAAGTAACGATCGTGCCCTTGGGTCCTCGAATCATAGATATCGCCTCATCTAAAGAAAGAGTCGTTGCGTCCTTGCCGTCAATTTTCAAAATTTTATCTCCGCTTTTAAGTCCGGCACGCACAGCGGGAGAACCCGCAAGCGGCTTTACTACGGTTATAAATCCGTTACGAAGACCTATTTCCGCACCTATGCCATCAAAACTGCCCTGCACGTCTTCCATAAATTTTTTAGCCTTTTGTGGTTCTAAAAATACCGAGTAAGGATCGCCCAAAGAATTCACCATGCCCGAGATCGCCCCGTAAACCATTTTTTGGGCATCTAAATTTTTTCGGCCAACATATTTTTCCTGCACATCTTTCCAGGTATCCCAAAACAGGCTGAAATCGACGCCCGAAACCTGACCAACGTTTTTATTAGCGACACTTGTGACAGATTCAGACGAAGGAAGTTTGCTCAGACCATATTTGTACCCTCCCCAAAAAAACCCTGTTCCCAAAACCGAGATTAGGATCAATCCACCCAAAACGATGATTAAATATTTTTTAGAAGACATATTTTAAAAAATTTTGTTCTTTATCATTATAACAACGGTTTAGAAAATATAAAGCCTTGACCTGTTAAACAAATCGTGATACATTTTTTGTAATCTCTTCTGCGCGATGCGGTGGAGATAGAGAACTTTGAAAAGGAGGCGCCATGAAATCAACCGGCAATAGGTTCGTCATGCAGGCCAATCCCTACACACCAGACAACATGGGATCTTTTGGCAAGGCCGACTCGATGTTCTTGAGACAGTTTAAATTCCCCAACACATACACCGAGAAAGATATTCTTGCCACCGCTGATCACGACAGATGTTTTATGTGGGACCACGATCACGCGCGCAGATGTTTTGATGAACATACTGGAAACGGAGAGCTTGCTTTTGAGACTTGGGTTCAGCGAGCCACAAATGAGGCTGTGATGAGATTCTTGATTGATATTTTAAAAGCAAAACTAAGTATCGCATGGACTGGATACAGAATCTTGGGCACGGTGCATCGTGGCAACGGCTTTCCTGTGTGGACTCTACAGCTTTTTGCCAAACATCCAGATAGTCAAATCAAAGTTTACAGTGGTCCAAACGCACCAAATGTAAAAGTCGATCCCTTAGCGCCAAAAGGAATTTATATTGGTATCGGTTAAATTATAAAGCCGCCTCATATGGGGCGGCCTTCTTTATGAAAAAAACCCTAAAAGTAGTTGACAAGGTTAATTTTTGGTGCTATAATAGACGGGATGAAAAGAATTGTCCTGATCTTTATAATAACGTTCATTTTAACCGCTATTTTACTCAATATCGGGTCTCTGTATAGGTGGGCGGATTACTATTTAAGAGGAGATCAAACGGAAGAAGTTGGCCCTACGCCAACACCCCAAATCACAAATAGCGCATCATTAATGGACGACAAGGCCACATTAAAAATTCCTTCCCTAAATATATCCGCGCCCATAGTTTTTTCTAAAAGCAAAAAGGAGGTGGATTTACAAAAAGATTTAGAAAAAGGCGTCGCGCTTTACCCGGGAAGCGTCAGTCCGGGAGAAAATGGCACGATGGTGATTATCGGACATAGTTCATCGTATCCTTGGTACAAAGGAAATTATGGTAGCATTTTCAGTTTACTGGAGAAATTAAAAGCTGGAGATAAAATTACGATAATCTATAATAATAAAAATTACGAGTACATAGTCAAAGATCAGATAAAAGCCGCGTCACAATCTATACAGTTTTTACAAATGCAAAATTCTGATTTAGTATTAATGAGCTGTTGGCCGGTAGGCACAAATTCCATCCGCATAGCCGTATCAGCTGATTTAAAAAGATAAACCCCCACACCTAATTCATACAAACTTTCTTGCAAAGCCAAAATCAAATTAGTTAACAATTTTTATATAATTTAAACATTAATCAACCCTAACACCAAAATTTTAACGCTTCGCGCCTGCCTACCGGCAGGCAGGCACCAATTAGGTGTGGGGGTAAAAAACAAATATGAAAACACAATTTTCAAAAATAAATATTTTTATAATTTTAGCCGCAATTTCTTTGTTGGGAGTTTTTGTTTTGCCCAATACCACAAAAGCATGGTCTATTGATTGGCATTATCCTGCCTCATACAATCGCCCTTCTGTTGATATAACATCCAACACTCAGCATGTTTCACCTGGCGGATCTGTGACATTGTCCTGGACCTCACAAAATGTCTATGCCTGCGCCAAAACTGGTGATTGGTACGGCAACGCCTCAACGAGCGGATCAGAAACGGTTGCACTAAGTAGGAATTCTAAATATGAAATAACCTGCAACAACAATGGTGGCGGCACTTCTTACGATTCTGTGCTGGTTTACACAGATCGATCCTCTTCATACCCTTCTTATACGGGTCCTTCTTACGGCAATTCATCAAATTCAGGCAACACTTACAGCGCAGGATCATCCTCAAATACCGGAGTTTACAATCCAAACCTTATCTTAGACATTAAAAGCCGCGACGCGATTTCCTCATCTTCTTTTGCTAAAGAGATTTCTTCTCAACCGGGACGCGTAATCGACTTTCGAGTGAATATAAACAACAATTCTGTAAACAAAATTGGATCAATGTTTATTACCCTGCCCTCTCGACTGTCTTATGTGAGCGGTTCGGCTTATCTGGATGGGGTTAAACTAAATATATCATCCATATCATCAATTGATTTGAGTTATCTGAGCGCTTCTTCACAACACAACTTAATTTTTCAAACATCTGTCGCGCCCTTCAATTCGTTTTCAGAAAACACTACTGTTTTGGGTGTCAATGCTTCCGTCAAATCTTCCACGGGCTCTGCCTATATAGCATCCGACTATACAAATGTGCTGGTCTATAAAAATGGCAATGGTAGTGAGGGAGTGGTGCTCGGAGCTTCAACGGTGAATACAGGCACGGGTACCTTGGGCACTGTATTAATTTCAGCGCTGGCGGGATTCTTGGTTATTTTGTCTTATTTACTAGTAAAATTCTACAAATCCACCAAAAAAGGATCTGGCAATGATGCCGGGTTTAGTTTCACAACCTTTATTTCAGACCATGTCCTCTCTTTTGCGCAAAAAATTAATGGCCTTACCAACAAAACGGTCCTTAAAGCACTGGAAATATACGATCTTTAAGATGTTTCGTTACTTCCTCGCGGGGCAGTAAAAACTTGACTTTTGTTTAGACTTGTGCTAGTATGTTAGGGAGCTCCAGCAATGGGGTTCTTTAATTTGAAAGGACCAATTTATGATAAACATTATCAGTTTAGCGCTTGTTTGGAGCATATTTGGCGCGCAAAACGCTTCAATATGGACCTTTTCGGGCGCAAATAACGATGCAGAGGCCCGCTCTTCACAATCACAACTATTAGCAATCCAAGAAGTACTTTCCGCAGGAAAAAATACTGAGATCAGTGATAAAGTTATAAGCTCTTTAACCATTACTGGCTATTCCTCAACACCAGAACAAACAGACAGCGATCCCTTTATCACCGCTTCTGGCAGATGGGTGCGCTCAGGAATTATAGCCGCAAACTTTTTGCCTTTTGGTACCAAAATAAAAATACCAGAAATTTTTGGAGACAGGGTTTTTACCGTAGAGGACCGTATGGCACGAAAGCATCCGGACAAAGTAGACATTTGGTTTTCTTCGGAGGCAGAAGCTTTGCGCTTTGGGATCAAGACAGCGGATATTGTTATTCTTGATTAGATAAATTAAAACCGCCCCACCCTTTTGGTTTGTGCCAAAAGGGTGGGGCGGTTTTTTTAATTCACTATTTAATATTCGCCCGAATGCGCGTGCGGCATTGAGGTTTCGTCTTTTTTAGGCAATTCCGCCACCACAACTTCGGTAGTAACAAACAAAGAAGCGATTGAGGCGGCATTTTGCAAAGCCGAACGCACAACTTTTGTCGGGTCTACCACGCCGGCTTTAAACAAATCTTCGTATTTGCCATTTTCAGCATTAAATCCCTCATTTAATTTTCCAGCTTTAAACCTACTATAAACCTCATGAACCGCCACGCCTCCATCCACACCTGCATTGCTAGCGATTTGTCTAAGTGGTTCTTCTAAGGCCCTCAAAACGATAGCGACGCCCATGGCGGTTTCAGCGTCTCCTTTTTGTCTCAATGATTCTTCTAAGGAAAAAAGTTTATCTATACACTGGATCAACGCCACTCCTCCTCCAATAACTATTCCCTCTTCTATGGCAGAGCGGGTTGCCGAAAGAGCGTCGTCTATCCTATCTCGTTTTTCTTTTTGCTCTGTTTCAGTCGCGGCGCCCACCTTTATCACAGCCACCCCGCCAGAGAGCTTGGCCAATCTTTCCTGTAATTTTTCTTTGTCGAAACTCGATTCGATTTTGGAAAGATTATTTTTAATTTGAGAAATTCTTTTTTCTATGTCAGACTTCTTTCCTTTGCCGCCCACGATGACACTATTGTCCTTGGTGACGATGACCTTGCGCGCGCTTCCCAACATTTCTGGATCAGCGCTTTCCAATTTAATTCCTACTTCTTCAGAGATGACCTTGCCTCCCGTCAAAATGGCAATATCTTCCAGCATTTCTTTTCGCCTGTCGCCAAAAGCCGGAGCCTTAATCGCCAAGGTATGAAATGTGCCTCTTATTTTATTTACCACTAAAGTTGCCAGCGCTTCCCCATCCACATCTTCAGCTATTATGACTAATTCTTTGTGGCCAGTTTGAGCCAATTTTTCCAAAAGAGGCAAGATGTCTGCTATGGCGCTGATTTTTTTATCAGTTATTAAAATTTTGGGGTCTTCGTATACCGCTTCCATTCTGTCAGTGTTGGTAACCATATAGTGTGATATGTATCCTCTATCAAACTGCATCCCCTCAACTATTTCTTTTTGCAAGCCAAAAGTTTGCGACTCTTCAACTGTTATCACTCCATCCTTGCCAACTTGTTCTATAATCTCAGCAATAAGATTTCCGATTTCCTCGCTTTTGGCGGAAATTGTCGCCACTCTGGCTATTTCAGATTTTTTGGAAAGCACAATCGGTTTAGATAATTCTTTTTTCAGATGTTTTACAACTTCTTCGGTCGCTGTTTCAATGCCCCTCCTCATTTTTATAGGATTAATTCCTCCGGAAACAGCTTTAATTCCCTCATTTATCAAAACTTGAGCCAGCACTGTCGCGGTCGTGGTTCCGTCGCCTACTGAATCTCCCGTCTTGGTGGCCACCTCTTTTACAAGTTCTGCGCCCAGATTTTCTATTCTATCTTCAAGCTCTATTTCCTTGGCGATAGTCACGCCGTCATTTGTGATTTGCGGAGATCCAAATCCTTTGTCCAAAACGACATGGCGCCCTTTGGGTCCCAGGGTTATTTTTACAGCGTTGGCCAATTTGTCCACGCCACGTTTTAATGCTTGACGGGCTTTTTCATTAAATTCAATTTGTTTTGCCATATGTTTTAATCTTAAATCTCAAAAATCAAATCCCTGCCTGCCGGCAGGCAGGTAAAATCTGACTTTGAGCGTATTAAAAAATTAATTGATAAATAATTTTAACTCAAAATCGCCAAAACGTCTTCTTCTTTGGCAATTAAATATTCTTTATTTTCTATTTTTATTTCATGCGGCCCGTACTTGGTAAAAAGTACTTTATCACCCTTTTTTATTTCCAGCGCTTGTCTCTTACCGTTTTCAAGCATTTTTCCTGGACCAACAGCCACCACTTTCCCCTGTTGGGATTTTTCCTTGTCGGCTGTATCTGGTAAAACTATGCCACTTTTAAGTTTTTGTTCCGCGTTGAGTGGCTCTATAAGAACATAATCGTTTAAAGGTTGTATTTTCATAAATATTTCTACAATTATTTTATACTTAGCACTCGCACTTCAGGAGTGCTAATTAGAATTCTATCCAAAAAATGAACCGTGTCAACTGCTACACCACAAATCACCATTGACAGAATCTAAAAAAGGAGTACAATGGGTGGAAGCTGGGACGCTGGGTTCTGGCGGCAAGTCTTTCAAAGGGAGGTGCGCGATGTTGAGCTTGAATAAGCTGTCGCCAAGCAGGATCTTCATTTGTGTGTTTTTGGCTCTTTTTCTCGTTTTCGCGCTGACACTGGCAACCCAGGCCGCGGAACGACTGGTGGACATAAACACTTTAATGGTGGAAAAGCTCCCACCCGCCGACGCTTTCATTGACTGGCAGGCCGTTTCGTGTGGAAGCATGTACGAAGGCACCTGCGAGGAAGAAGATCTGTCCAGCACAAACGCCTTCATGGTCGCGTTGGACGATGACGGCAACTGCTACGCCAAGAAATATGAGGTGTGGGTTGCCAACAACTTTCAGATGGCCGGAAGCATCTATGTCTTCAGAACGAACAACCTCAACGCCACTCTGAGAAATATCTTGACCGATGGACAAAATCACGGCATCTGGGTGTTCGCCATCTGCCACGAAGACGACGACTAACCCAAAAACGGGCGCTCCAAAACGGAGCGCCCTTTTCTTTTTCATTCTGGTGTATTTATACAACCACGCTCGAACCTATTTTAGCAAAAATTTCTAACTAAAACCAATCGCTCCCCCCGCCGCAAAGCGGCGGCCTGCCTCGCAGAAAAACTTTCTTTGCAATTCTGATTTTGCGCGCGACCAATTTTTTCTTCTAAAGGG
>CAYHJU010000003.1:0-40915 GCA_964357175.1 uncultured Candidatus Saccharibacteria bacterium | reverse complement strand
AGCCTATCTACGGCTTATGGTTCCGTTTTGGATAATCCCGATTTAATAAGCGCGTGTTTGGTGGGGGATGGTGAGGCGGAAACAGGGCCTATGGCCGGATCATGGCATCTGAATAAATTAATTGATCCAAAAAATGACGGGGCGGTTTTGCCGATACTTCATGTCAATGGATATAAAATTTCCGGACCTACCATTTTTGGCCGAATGACCAATAGAGAATTAAAATCTCTATTTTATGGATATGGATACGCGCCAATTATTGTGGAAGGCCACAGTGATAAGGTCTATAAGAAAATGGTTGATGTTTTAGAAAAGGCACATCAATCTATTAGGGCCACTCAGGAAAAAGCGCGCTCAGGAAAGGACGGTGCAGTGCCCCGCTGGCCGATGATAATACTTAAGACCCCCAAGGGATGGACGGGCATTAAAAGTTTGCACGGAGAAAAAATTGAGGGAAATTGTTTGTCCCATCAAGTCGTGGGTACGAGCGCTAAAACAAGCAAGGTGGAGCTTAAGGCCGTAGAAAAATGGATGCGTTCATATAAGTTTAATGAAATTTTTGATAAAAACAGTGGGCTCGCCAAAGATATTTTAGATATTATACCGGAGGATGAATATAAAATGGGACAAAACAAGCACGCCTTCGGAGCGTTTTCTTACAAGCCGCTTTTGCTTCCAGACATTAAAAGCCTTGCGATAAATTTTGATATTGCAAACCCTGGCACCGTCTTCGCTAGTAGTATGAAAAAAGTAGGGCGCTGCCTAAAAGAAATTTTTGATCTAAATAAAGAAAACAAAAATTTTCGTCTAATGTCGCCGGATGAAACTTATTCAAATAAATTGGATGAAGTATTTACCTCTACCAAGCGCGTTTTTGCATTGCCTTTAAAAAAGTGGGACAAAGACCTTTCTTCTTCAGGCAGAGTTATGGAAATGTTGAGTGAGCACAATTTGCAGGGACTGGCTCAGGGATACATTTTGACAGGTCGCCATGCGATTTTTGCGTCATATGAAGCGTTTGTGCAAATTGTCAGCAGTATGGCAGACCAATATGCCAAGTTTTTAAAACATATGCGTGAAATTCATTGGCGAGGCGAGGTGGCGTCGCTCAATTACATTTTAACCTCCCCGGGCTGGAGGCAAGATCACAATGGCTTTTCTCATCAAAATCCCGGATTTATAAGCAATATGCTTGAAAAGCACGGTTGCTTTGTGCATGTTTATTTTCCGTCAGATGCCAATAGCGCTTTGGCTGTTTTGGAAAAATGCCTGAAGTCGAAAAATGAAATAAATATAATAGCCGCGGGGAAAACCGACGAACCTCAATGGCTCACACTGGATCAAGCGCAAAAAGAACTAGAAAAAGGATTGAGTGTTTGGGATTTTGCCAGCGATGAAAATCCGGACATCGTAATATCGGCAGTGGGGGATTATTTAGTCAAAGAGGCCCTGTCCGCTATTGATATTTTAAGAAAAATTGTGCCGGAAATAAGAATTCGTTTTGTAAATATCATAGAGCTTACCGCGGCGGGCTTTAGCGAAGGAGAGTGCAAAGTTCCGTTTATGGACTTTGAAAAATATTTTACTAAAGACAAGCCGGTGATATTTAATTTTTACGGATATCCGGAAACTTTCAAACAGGTGCTTTTTGGCGAGAAAAATCAGGAAAGATTTTTAGTTCATGGCTACACAGAAAGCGGCTCCACCACCACTCCTTTTGATATGCAGCTTCGCAACAATACTAGCAGGTGGCACCTGGTGATAGAGGCACTGGGCCTGATGGGCGAAAGAGGGTTGGTGAGTGCAGACAAAGCAGAAAAACTCATGGCCCAATATAAAGACAAAATTATAAAACACAAGGATTATATTATTAAATACGGGGTTGATCCCGAAGAAATAACAAATTGGCAATGGCAAAAAAACTTTTAATCGTAAATGTCGGCAGTTCTTCACAAAAATACGCTTTTTATGAGAACGGAAGGCGCAGGTTTTTTGCGCACTTTGAAATGGCGGGAGACGGCTTTATGTCGCACATTTACCCCTTTGGGGAGGAAAGAGGCGGCGAGCCTAAAAAAAGTTTTAAAATTTCAAAAAATGATTTTCTAAAAAGTAGCCAGAAAATAATAGATATTTTAAAAAAGGAAAAATTGATAAAAACAGGAAGAGAAATTGACGCTTTGGGTTTTCGAGTGGTGCACGGAGGTCAAAAGTTTTTTGCGCCGACTAAAATTGATAAAAATTTTATTCTTCAGCTAGAAAAAATAAAAGAACTTGCCCCTTTGCATCTAGTACCTGTTATTTCAGAAATAAAAGAATTTATGAAAATATTGCCAGATATTAAAAAGGTGGCGATATTTGATACGGAATTTCATAAAGATTTGCCAGATGTTTCTAAATTTTATGGTCTGCCATTTAAAATTTCCCAGAGTTTGAAAATCCATAGATATGGATTTCATGGTATTTCCTGCCAGTCTATTATCAATAAATTAAAAGAGAAAAATAAGAAAATTCCTGAAAAAATAATCATCTGCCATTTGGGGAGTGGGGCAAGCATTACGGCTGTGAAAAACGACAAAAGCTTTGATACGTCTATGGGATTTACACCTCTTGAGGGGGTTGTAATGGGCACAAGAACAGGCGATATTGACGCCGGAGCCCTTGTTTATTTACAGCAAAAATTAAATTTATCGCCAAAAAAATTAGATGAGTTTTTAAATGAAAAGTGCGGACTTTTGGGCTTGAGCGAAAAAACGGCGGATGTAAGAAAATTAATAGAATTAGATGAAGTGGGCAATAAAAAAGCGCGACTGGCATTGGATATTTTTTCTTATCGTGTTAAAAAATATATCGGAAGTTACGCGGCGGCGATGGGTGGGCTGAATGCGCTCATTTTTACAGCCGCCATCGGTGAGGGTTCGCCAATTATGCGCGTTCGTATATGCAAAGATTTAGAATTTTTAGGAATCAAAATTGATAAGTCAAAAAATGAAAAAATTATAGATAAAGACGGCGCGATAAGCTCTGCAGGATCAAAAGTTGAAGTTTTAGTTTTAAAGACAGACGAAATGGGGGAGATGGCTAAACAAATCTCAAAAATCAAATCTTAAATCTAAAAAATGGAAAATAATAAATATTCCGCCAGCTGGCGGAATAAAATCTATGATAATAAAAAAGAAAATCACACCGGAATATTTTGAACTCGTTTCTTCTGGAAAGAAAAAATTTGAATTAAGACTTAACGACTTTGATATTCAAGAGGGTGACGCTTTGGTTTTGGAAGAATGGGATCCTGAAACTAAAGAATATACAGGCAGAAGCATCGAGAGGAGGGTGGGCTATGTTTTAAAATTTGATTTAAATAAATTCGGCCAAGAAAAAGAAATTAAAGAAAAAGGATTATTGGTGATTCAACTTGAGTGATTGATTGATAATTTTTTATAAAGAAGTTTATATTGCAAGAGAGCACGAGTCTCTTGCAATTTTATTTTTTGTAAATTAGTATGGAAATTAAGTAAATTAAAATTGTTTTAAAAAGAAAAAGGCAGGAAGTTTTTCCTGCCCCAACAGTGTTTAGCGGCAAATGTCCAACGTTTGGACGAGCTGTTGTATTTTGATCATCCTTGAGCCTGCCGCAATGCAAAGCGTTATTGCGTGCGATTTTTCGTAGCCTTGCCCTTCGAGATCTTTGATCACAGATTGAATTTTTTGCAAATCTTCATCACCTCCCACTTCTTCAATCATCAGTCTAACGATCCCGATCTCGTCTTCAGTCGTTTCCAAAAAAGCGTTGCTTCCTGCACATACCATGATCTTCTCTGCCATTTGACACCTCCTCTTAGCATTACCCACACTATATTCCTATATTAAAATTTGTCAAGCCTTTAAAAATTCTACCTCTATTTTCTACTTACTATTTACTATTTTCTAAAATCATGCCATCAAAAGTTTTTTCATCATCCACTATTGGCCTAGACGCTCGGCTTATAGAAGTCGAGGTGGATTTATCACCTGGACTTTTTTCTTTCAACATTGTAGGACTTCCTGATAAATCAGTCGAAGAATCAAAAGAGCGCATCGCTTCGGCTTTAAAAAATAGCGGCGCCAGCCCGGCTTCGCGTCAAAATAAACGCGTGACAGTGAATCTTGCTCCAGCCGATATTCATAAAGAGGGATCGGCTTTTGATTTGCCTATCGCTATGGGGTATTTACACGCATCCGGACAAATTAGGGCGGATTTAGACAATTCTCTTTTTTTGGGAGAGTTGGCGCTGGATGGATCCATTCGTCCGGTGAACGGCGTTTTGTCGGCGGCTTTAATGGCGAAAAAGCAGAGTATAGAAAATATTTTTGTTCCGCAAGATAATTTAAAAGAAGCGGCGATGGTAAAAGGCATAAATATTTTTTCTCCCAAAAACATTTTAGAGCTTGTAGATCATTTGGAAGGCACAAAACCACTGGAAAATTTACAGGGTAAGGTGGAAATGCCCCAAGATGTGGAGGATTTTGATTATGATTTTAAATTTATCGCAGGGCAAGAATTTGCCAAAAGGGCTCTGGAGATTTCAGCGGCCGGTGGACACAATGTCTTGCTTTTTGGCTCTCCGGGAGGAGGCAAGACGCTGCTTGCGCGTAGTATGCCTTCTATTTTGCCAAAACTTAGCGAGGAAGAAATGCTGGAAGTGATAAAAATTTATAGCGTAGCCGGTTTGGTTTGCGACAGAGACAATTTTTCATTCAAACGGCCCTTCCGCGCGCCTCATCACACCACTTCGCATGTTGCTTTAGTGGGCGGAGGAACCTATCCAAAACCTGGAGAAATAACGCTTTCCCACAACGGTATTTTATTTTTAGACGAATTTCCTGAATTTTCCCGCAGTGTCCTGGAAAGTTTGCGTCAGCCGCTTGAAGATGGAACGGTGACGATTTCCCGTGCCAAAGGACATTTAAGTTTTCCGGCAAGATTTGTCTTAATCGCCGCGATGAATCCGTGTCCTTGCGGAAATTTTGGCGACGAAGAAAGATCTTGCGTCTGCAACGCCAATCAGGTGTATAAATACCAAAAAAGAATTTCAGGGCCACTACTGGACCGAATAGATTTACACATCAGAGTGGGCACTGTGAAATATCAAAAATTAGCCAGTGACAATCTGGCAGAAGAAAGTAAAAAAGTTAGAGAAAGAGTTGAGGGTGCGCGAGATTTGCAAAGAGGGCGTTTTGAAAATGAAAAATTTTTTATCAATAGCGCTATGGGAATACCGGCTATTAAAAAATATTGTAAATTAGACAAAGAAATAGAAATGTTTTTGGAAAAAGCAGCGGAAAAATTGGGTTTCTCGGCGCGAGCATATCACCGAGTTTTAAAGGTGGCGCGCACCATTGCTGATTTATCCGGATCGGAAAATATAAAAATGGAACATTTGGCAGAAGCGTTGCAGTATAGACCACAAAGTTAGAAAGTAAAAAGTGGCAAATAGAAAATAGAAGTAAACTTAAAAACTTCGCATTACACGAAGTTTTTAAGTTTATATTTTTAAACTTCTACTTACTACTTACTATTTCCTGCCTGCCGGCAGGCAGGTCTAAATCCTACTGTGGTTCTACGTTCACATTTACTCTTGATGAATTTGTAGGAACAGAAGAAACCCAAAACGGCCAAAAGGTCAGCTTGGCTTCTTCGATTACGTCATTTTGTAAAAACATATCGCTGACATTTTGTGATTTGAGTCCTAATATTTTAGAGCGTATTTCATTTTTATTTATTGGTTTGGCAGTAAGCGCTTTGGCGGAAAGCTGTAAAGCCATCACTCCCTTGTCAAAATCGGCACTGCCAACTATCGGCGTTAAAGAAACGGTGCTAGACACCACCTCTTGATCTTTGGGAGAGTTTTTTTCTAAGAGTTTTACTCCCAATGATTTTAAATCTTTCATATTAAATACGACGGCATCGTATTCAGCCGTAAGCGTTAAATGTAGAGAATTGGCCGATTCTCCGGCTGAGACGTTTGATTTTACGCTTATCACCCTTCCCTTGGACGCTCCATCAAGTAGAGTGAGGTCGCTGGTAATTCTATTTTGTAGATCGGCTTGAGCAAGCTTTAGAGCTTCGTCTTTTAGAGAATCTATGGAACTATTTATGAAATCTTTTGTGACCACATTGACTTGTCCGTTGGCTCCACCGATCATAGATTTTTCAGATACGCCATAAAATCCCAAATATCTAGGATCTCCCATAAATCCCGGGATGCTAAATTTTGTCGGTCCGATATTGTATTCTGGTCCTGTCTGGTCCGCGATGACGGCCGCCTTGATTGATCGCGGTATGATTTTTCCATTCTCTATCAAAGCACCGGGAACCACCACTTTATTGACTAAGCGGAAAAGTTTTCCTCCTTCGGCTAAAAATCGCGTAGTGGCTACTAAAGTTTGCGGCTTGGAGCTGTAATTATTGTAAATAGAAATTTCGCCTTGTGCTTTCGCCCTCAAGACTTGCTTGTTATCAACTGGAAAATCCTTGGAGACATCTTTTTGAATCTGTATTAATTGTGCTGGCAGAGTATTTTTCACGGCATCTATCACGCTGGTGTTTTTATTTAATTCAATAGCAAAATTCATTTGTAGTTGCGTGGTCTTTCTTTTTATTTCCAAGGTGGCTTCTGGCAATACAAAAATCGCCACAAAGACCATCAGTAGCAAAACAGCGCTGGCAAAAGAAATAATCGTTATTTTTTTAAATCGGTTTTCGTGATTTTTAACTATTTTTTTCAGTGATCTAAATGCCACCTCTTCTTCTGGTTCCGACCCATAATCCAATACGTCTTCTTCGGTTTCATATTCTTCTTCAGCCTCCTCCTTTGCCTTTTTGTCTGTACCTCTTTTTTTGCGGTGGAGTGTGGCCATTTCCTCCTGTTCGGCCTCTTCTTTCATTTCATCAACTATTTCTTCCACGCCTTCTTTTTCGCTATGTTTTTTGGTGGGCAATTCATGTTTAAATTTTGAGAACCAGTCTCCCAAAGATGATCTTTTTTTATTAAAATTTTCTATTTCTGCCGCATCTTCTTTTGGCGAGGCCTCTTTTTTTGACGGGCGTTCTTTTTTTACCTCACCCATGAGCCCCACACCTAAAATGCCTGCATATTTTTGTCCCAATTTATCGTCTGTAAGCAAAAACCACTCCACGCCTTTTTCCTCCATTTTTTCTTGGACGGCTTTTAGGTTTTCCGCGCTAGAAAAAAAGTAAGCATTGGGCGGGGCAAATAAAATAATTTTTTCCGCCACGCTTTTTTCCAGGCGTTTTAGTATTGAATCAACGCTTTCATCTTCGGCTACTTGTATTATTTCTTCTTTTTTAGATGTCATAATTAATTAAATTTTCTCCTAAAGCTATAATAGATAAATTTTTCTCTGCGGTGTCTTTTTCGCCAAAACATTTATATTTTTCAGGATCCAGATTTAAATTTTGCAAGTCCAACTTGCCGAGTGTAAGATTTTCTGGAAATGTGTGGCGCGTTAAAATTTCTTCCACGCCCAATCCTGCAAGTAAAATTTCTTTAGGCGGGTTTCCGAAAGCGCAGATTTTTTTCAAGTAAATTTCCAGCTGTTTTTCAAAGGCGTTTCCGGACTTCTCTTCTAGTATTTGCTCAAGGCCTTCAGGCAAGGCTTCTGTGTGTGAAGCTGCGTCTTTTTGTGTCAAAACGAGAGCAGAACTTTTCTGGGCAATATACATAATTATAGCACTAAACTGAGGATTTTTAAATTTGTAAAGGCGGGACAGCTCAAGAGGAGAAAAAAATATTTTTTTGATAGGTAAAGATAGATTTTTTATTAAAATATGATTTAAAAAATCGTGATCGGATCTCGAAATAAAATTAACCACGGCGCCAATTTCCACCTCACTTCCGGTTTTATTTAAAATATTATCTATTTGGTAGCCATTGATGTTGTAGCGGTTAAAGTCTGTGTAAATGTGGTCTAAATTTTTTTCTTTCAGCTCTTTGCTCTCCTCTAATTTTTTGTAAGCCAAATTCACGAGAGCTTTTTCTATTTTTTCCAGTTCCTCCGCGGATATTTTTTTATCTGGATCATCTCTTTTAAATTTTTCGTTCAGACTGACACACTCAACAAAAGATGGCGGTAGGCCTACGACAATTTCCCCGGCCTCTTGCCCAGATTTTTTATAAAGATCGTCTTTTAATTTTGCGCACACATCTGCGGCGTCTTTTAAAACAAGCTCTTTTTGCTCAAGAATAAAATTTTCTTGGGAAAAAGCGAGAAAATTAACACCAGCTTCGCTTTTTTCTACCAAAGTCGCCCTGGCGTCTCCCATTCCAAAATCAAAAAGAAGAATGTTTGTGTTTTTAATCATGTCTTAATTTTACTACTAAAAAAGCTTAATCTCCAGTGGCATTCTAATATGTGACATTGACTTTTTATCATAAACAGCTTACTGTTGACATCAAGCGGTTCTTTGAAATATGGGCACAAAGGAGGCTTGGATGAGCGTGTTTGAGCCTGGGTCGTCCAAAAGACAGCTCGTGTCAAAAATTATTGAAGATATTAAAAATGGTAAATTGAAATGGCAGAAAGAAGGTTGGCTACGGTGTGTTCAATTCGTTGCAGTTCTGTATGAATCGAGAAATGTATCTGTCGTGATTTCTCGAGAAACGCACGGATTGCGTTTTTTGAGAAAGATAAGAATGTTTCTGAGGTCTCCATGGGGAGAAGTGACGTGTAGAGGGTCTGTGGTTTCTCGGGACGATAAAATAATCAATCTGGATTTAACCAAGGAAGAAAAAAAGTTTCTTATTGATTTTGTTGAAAATCAATTGTCACACCAAGAATCTCAAGAGGAAACAATTTTAATAAAATCTCTTCTATAAATAAAATAAAAGACGGCCTCTTGCCGTCTTTTTCATTTTTTATCTTATCTAAAAACAAACATTACTCTACCGTCGCTCTGATTCTTCTTACTCCAGCGCTGGACGCTTCATCTTTGATAATTCTAAACTTTCCCACTTCACCACTTCGTGAAACATGCGGGCCTCCGCAAACTTCTTTGCTCCAGCCCGGAAGTTCATAAGTAGAAACAATGGCGGGATATTTGCCTCTGAAAAATGCCAAAAATCCCGAAGCGATTGCCTCCTCGTATGGCGCGTCTTTATGAATCATTTCAACATTGGCAGTTACAGCGTCATTTACATATTCTTCCACGGCCGCCTTTTCTTCATCTGTTAATTTTCTATCAAACAAAAAATCAAACCTCAATCTTTCGGCGGTAATGTCCGATCCGCGTTGCTGAATCGTGTCGCCCAAAACTTTGCGCAGTCCAGCGTGAAGCAAATGGGTGGCGCTGTGGAGTCTCGTGACTTTTTTTAATTCTTCTTCACTTGCCGCTTTAAGTTCGCCCGTGTCCAATTTTAGTCCGTGTCCACCAAATTTTTTCTCAACTCCCGCGCGGGAAATTTCTTGGTGGCGTGAAAGCTCGTCTTCAAAAAGATTTTTATTCAATTTTCCTCCACGCTCTTTCACAAGCTCTTCGGTTAGCTCAAAAGGGAAGCCGTATGTCTCATAAAGCTCAAAGGCGCACTTGGCACCAGAAGCCTCATCTTCAAAAATTTTCTGATTATAAAACTCTTCAAATTTTTTAATTCCGTGTTCAACTGCTTTTTCAAATTTCTGAATTTCTTTTTGCAGTTCATCTAAAATTGCATCTTTTTGTTTTAAAATATCCGGGTAGTTGTGGTCATATATTTTTATAATCTCATCAATCACGTCTGCATAAAAATCAGCCGGAAGTCCCAACATCTTGGCGTACCTGATACTGCGACGAATTATTCTGCGCAAAATATATCCTTGCAAAACATTTGATGGTCTAATGCCATCAGTCAGCAAAAACACGGCGCTTTTCATATGATCAGCTACAATTCTTTCCGCTTTTATAACATTGACATCTCTGTCCGGGGTACCAATCTCTTTTGATTTTATAACTTCTAATATTGGCTCAAATAAATCCGTATCAAAAACAGTCGGAACTTTTTGGACGACCGCGGCCAGTCGTTCAAGTCCCATTCCTGTATCAATTCCGGGGGTGGAAAGTTTTTCTAAATGTTTGTCTGGATGGCAGTAAAATTCATTAAAAACAACGTTCCATATTTCTATGGCTTCGGTCTCCTTGGACGGTTTTACATAAATTTCAGTTGTCGGACCGCAAGGGCCTTCATTTCCCGTAGGTCCCCAAAAATTATCCGCGCGTCCCATTTTTTTGATTTTTTCTTGCGGAATTCCAAGCTCCAGCCAATATTTTTCTGAGTCTTTATCTTCGGGGACATCAGGATCGCCACCGAAAATTGTCACATAATCAATTTCAAGCCCGAGTTCTTTTATAAAATCATTGGCGTATTTTATTGCTTCTTTTTTTAATTCGCCAGCTGGCGAACCGCCAAAAGAAAAATTTCCCAGCATTTCAAAAAATGTCAGGTGGCGCTCATCGCCCACCTCGTCAATATCCGAAGTGCGAAAGCATTTTTGAGAAGATGTCGTGCTTTTTTTGCCAAAATCCTTTATTGGGTCGGCTTGTCCTGTGAAATACGGCTTGAATTGTTGCATTCCGGCAGTAGTTAAAAGCACCGAAGGATCGTCTGGCAAAAGTGAAGAAGAGGGAGCGCGAGCATGTTCCCTTTGTTCAAAAAATTTTAGAAATTTTTCTCGGATCTCATTTGATGTCATATCTTGTATTATAAATAAAATGTGACTTTTTGCAATTTACAAATTTGACATCATAAACTATTTTGAATATTCTTATAGTCGGGTCTTTGAAAAATTACAAAAAAGAAAGAGGAGGTGTCTTGTGTTAAAAAGAGCAGACGCAATTCCTGGGGCAAGAGTTAAGGTTCTCGCTTCCAAGAAGCCGCCTTCAGAGGGAGACCTGCTTCCCAATGAAATGATTTATTTTGAAAAGGGTCCTGGAAATCAATTAGGGGATATGATGGATCAACTGACGAAAAGATCTGTCGCCCCCATTGGACAAATTTTAATTCTCACTTCTAAACCACGAAGAACAGCTGAATTTGCCGCAAGGTTTGTTACTTTTAAATTGGCTGAAAACGCAACCCAAGAATACTGGACTTACTGGACGTGTCTTTATCGACTTTCAAAGAAAGTAGATGGGGCGTAAGAGGCGCAATGTCTGAATCTAAAAAATGGTCTAAGGGCAGGGTTAAGATGGCCAAAAATTCTTTCGTGGAAAAACAAAAGAAAAATTTTCCAAAATGGATGTTTAAATGTGAATTTGATGTAGTGGGCGTGATAGGTTGGCGCGAGGATGTTTTTTTACAGCTTAAAGACGAGGCCGGAAATGTGTTGCCTGCGCTCTTTAATATGAAATTATTTGAAGTAATACAGAAACCATAAATAAGGATTATTAACCTCCGCTTGTCGGAGGTTTTTTATTGGATTTGAATAAAATAATTTAATTGATATAATATATAATAGAATTTAGTAGCTAGAATCCAACGTAAAATAATTTTCAATTTCTAATTTTCAATCAATTTTCAATTACGCAATTTCCAATGCTTAATTTTAAATTTTCTTCCATTTACTATTTTCTAATTTACTAAATATGACAATAAAAAATATTACAATCGGTGCGTTAGTCTTGGCTTTTATAATTTTTTTAATTTATATATTTATGCAACCATCTAATCTAAAAAATGTTTCAGAAAATTCTCCAGCGCCATCTGAAAGCGCGTCACCTTCTATCGCTACCAGCAAAAAAGCGGTGATAGAAACTAGCTACGGAAATATCGAATTTGTTTTGTATGAAAAAGACGCTCCCAAAACCGTTGAGAATTTTATAAAACTAGCTGATAAGGGATTTTATAACGGAATAATTTTTCACAGAGTGATTAAAGGATTTATGATTCAGGGCGGCGATCCGACAGGCACAGGCATGGGCGGGCCAGGATATCAATTTGCGGATGAATTAAATCCAAGCGCCCCATCATATCAAGAAGGATATAAAAAGGGTGTGGTAGCGATGGCAAATGCCGGCTCCAATACTAACGGTTCGCAGTTTTTCATAATGCTTGCGGACACCCCGCTTCCTCACAACTATACGATTTTTGGGAAAGTCATTTCTGGACAGGATGTGGTGGATAAAATAGGGAATGATAAAACAGGCGCAAATGACAGACCGATAAATCCGATTAAGATGGATAAGGTTTATATTGTTAAATAATTTTTAGAAAAAGCGAGGCTTATAAACAAATAAAAACTCCAGCTTTTGCTGGAGTTTTACTCAATCTTGTTTTTACTATTGCCACCATGCCGGTTTTTTTGTTGGCATAACTATTTGCATATGCGCGGGGCGCGAACATTTATTCAGAATTGATGAGGTGGATGAAGCAAGTGTTAATTTAAAATCCGAGCCACTAGTTGTCCAGGCAGAAAACACAAACCGGAAAGAGGTGCTTTTCACGATTACTAAAAGTTGTAATTCCGAACAAAAAATTGGTCGACCGTCGTCAATCCACAACTTCTCACGACTTTTTGTGTAGTGAAGCAGTGCGGCGAATATATAATTGGGCATTCCCATCCCGCTTATCTCAAAAGACGTCTTTTTGTCTTTGTGCGTGCAAGAATCATCTCCCAAAGTTTTAAAAATCAAGCGCCATCTATTTTGTAACATTGGAGAATTTAATTTTGCGTTAATCACTTCCAAGGTATGAGGGTATTGGTCGAACACACCCTTTTGATTAAAAGAAAAAATATTTGGAAAATTATTTTCAAACCATTTCGTTGTTATAAAATTTCTCTTGACGTCACTTTTAATCTCTGGATACAAAATAACTTCTTTTCTGTGCTCGTCTAAAACATCGGCGCTATAAGGAATCAAGTGGAACTGATTCCATTCTTCGGGCATAAGACGCAAATCGGGGTGCATGTCTTGTAGGCCAACTAAATCGTGAAAGTTTTCTTCCCCCAAAATCTCTCTTGCTTCGGGCCAAGTGACATAGTTTTTTCTCACAGCGTCCTCCTTTTAGCCAATTTGTTTTCAAGGAACCTGCTCATAATATAAATCTGAGCGTGTAATTTGTCAATATTTTTCGACGCTTGTTTTTTAATCATTCTCTAATTCGCGCGAATTAGAGAATGATTGAGAGAAAAGAAAAAGCTCTACCTTGCGCGGTAGAGCTCAGCCCACTTGATGGGGCTAAAATCTGTTTGGTTCGTACGATGGAACAGTTTTTGGAAACTTGTTCATGGTGGGGTCGCTCGGCTCGAGGACCCAGAGGGGTTTGGAGGAGTCTTCCCATCCGCCTACGGCCACCCTTCTTCCGTCGGTCAGGGTGTCTGAAGTCCAGACTGAAATGTTGGGCCACAGAAGCTCTCCTGTTCGCAGGAAGTGAAGCCACGCGGCCCATGTGTATACAAACGCGTTCTCCCTCCTGCGGCCCGGCTCCATGATGGCGTCTTGCCTGAAGATGTCAACGTGCTGATAGGGGGCCTTGGGTTGCTTGCTGATGGCGTACCACCGGAGTTCGGCGGTGGCAGAGAAAAAATCTTCACCTCCGGACCACGACCAGAGAGGAGGATCAGGACGACTCTCCGTCATCTTGAGATGCTTGTTGTGAATGGCGCTCCTGTCGTGAGGGACGCTCTTGTTGTGATGGGAGATGCGCGGCATGCTCCTGTCAAAAAACATGCCATCAAGTGTCCGTAAAGAAAACAGATCGTCATCAAGGCTGTTGAATCCGGGGCAGATGATCAGGCTTCCCTTTCGGGACATCAGAAAATCTGTCGAAAAGGGAACTGTGGCCATTTTCATTTCATGTTCCTTCGAGTAGTCCAGTGCCGGAAAGAGGCGCAAGGCATCCCCGATCGAGGAAAAGTCCTTGCCCAGAATTTCTCGGGCCTGTTCCTGTGTCGTAGGCATGGCGTTTCCTTTCTATGGGGAGGGGGGTTTAGTTTTGAAAGGGCTATGAGGTTGGAAAAGCGCCGTAGTCGCTTCTATAGTATCGTGCCCACATTATACACCCAAATTTATGTTCTGTCAAGCGTAGAAAAACAGCTCGCAAACTTTGATTTTAATGGTAATATTATCTATACTTAAATATGTATCAGTTAAAATAAACAAGATGCAAAAAAGAATTTTTATTGAAGAAACTATAAATAAGGTGGGCGAGGACGTGGAAGTGGCTGGGTGGGTAAACGTGAGAAGAGATCACGGCAAAATTATCTTTATAGATTTGCGCGACAAAACAGGACTTCTGCAGGTTGTTTTTGTGGGGGACGTTGCCAAAAAGGCAGATATTTTAAGAAATGAGTGGGTTTTAAAAATAAAAGGCAAGGTTGCAGAGCGTCCGGAAAAATTGAAAAATCCCAATTTAAAAACGGGCAAGGTAGAATTGCAGGCCGTGGATTTTGAAATACTCAACCCGGCGAAAAATTTGCCTTTTGAAATCGAAAAGAGTAAAGAGGTGGATGAAGAATTGCGCTTAAAATATCGCTATTTAGATTTAAGAAATGAAAAAATGGCGGCCAATTTAAAACTGCGCCATGATTTAGCCTTTGCGTTTCGCCAAGCGTTTTATAAAAACGGATTTATTGAAATTGAAACGCCGTATTTAACTAAAGGCACGCCGGAGGGATCGCGTGAGTTTTTAGTGCCTGCGCGGCTTCACCCGGGAAAGTTTTATGTCTTACCGCAGTCGCCTCAGCAATTTAAACAGCTTTTAATGGTAGCGGGCGTGGAAAGATATTTTCAAGTTGCCAGATGTTTTCGCGATGAAGATCAAAGAGGAGACAGGCAGCCAGAATTTACCCAGCTGGATTTAGAGATGAGTTTTGTAGATCAGGAAATGATAATGAGTTTAATGGAAAAGATTGTGATAGAAATAATAAAGGAGATTGCGCCCGACAAAAAAATATCACAAACGCCTTTTCCGAGGATTAGCTTTAAAGAGTCTATGGAAAAATATGGCAACGACAAGCCGGATTTAAGAAAGTCCGCCTTGGGCGGAAAAAATAATCCCAATGAACTCGCTTTTGCCTGGATCGTTGATCCTCCTCTTTTTGAGTTTTCCGAAACAGAGAAAAAATTGGTCAGCGCGCATCATCCCTTCACGCACCCAGCGGATGAAGACATAGAAATGCTGGAAAAAGAACCGGAAAAAGTCCGCGCCAAAGCGTATGACTTGGTATTGAATGGATTTGAGGTGGCGGGCGGAAGCATCAGAATACACCAAAGAGATTTGCAAAATAAAATTTTTGAAAAATTGGGACTCAAGGAAAAAGAAATACAGGAAAGATTTGGACATATGCTGGAAGCGTTTGAATACGGCGCGCCGCCCCATGGCGGCATGGCTTTTGGTTTTGATAGATTGGTAGCGGTTTTGTGCGATGAACCAAATATCCGCGAAGTGATGGCTTTTCCGAAAACAGGCGATGCCAGGGATCCTTTAATGGGCGCGCCCGCTGAAGTTGGAGAAAAAGAGCTCAAAGAAGCACACATCAAGATAGGATTAAAAGATTAATTTAATGGCAGAAGGACATATAATTAAAATACAAAAATTTGAAGGACCGTTGGATTTGTTGTTGCAACTTATAGAAAAAGAAGAGCTTTCTATCACAGAGGTTTCTTTGGTGGCGGTGACGGATCAATATATTTCATATCTAAAAACTTTTGAAAATAGATCGCCGGAGACATTGGCGGATTTTTTGGTTATCGCCGCCAAGCTTCTTTTGATAAAATCGCGCGCGCTTTTGCCATTTTTAAGTGAAGCAGACGAAGAGGTAGAAGAGGACCTGAAGGAGCTTGAAGAAAGATTGAAACTTTATAAAAAATTTAAAGAGCTTGCCAAGGAGGTAGGAGTTTTATGGTCCAGCCCCCATATTTCTTATGAACGAGAATTTTCTTATTCGCAAAATGATATTTTTATTCCTCCGCATAATTTGTGCGTAGAGTCTTTGTCTGGCGCGATAAGCAAAGTGTTGCTTTATACGCAAAAAACCCAAGAAGTCAAAGAGGGTGTGAAAGTAAAAATGGAAAACGTAATGCGCATGGAAGAAAAGATAAAAAGAATACAGGAATTTTTCTCTAAAGTTGGCCAAGCCAAGCTTTCGGAGCTTTTGAAAGATTCAAAAAACAGGGCGGAAATAATAGTGACATTTTTGGCCTTGCTGGAACTCGTGAAACAAAACATCGTGGCCTTTAAACAAGAAAAAATCTTTGGCGAGACGGAATTTAACGTTATGCCGAAAGAGGTTGTGTTAAATTGAGCAAAATGGTATTACATAAATGAATCAAAATGGCGATTAATTCAATTTTATGGCGACTAAATTGGGACAAAAATTAATATCTTTAGGGCTTCTTTTGGGGGATTTGGCGGTTCTCTACGGCTCGCTGTGGGTGGCGTTACTTTTGCGCTACTTAGAAGTTCCATCCAACGCACTTTTTATAAAGCACTTTTTGCCATTTTCTTTTATTTTTGTTGTCTGGATTGTAGTTTTTTATATTGCGGATTTATATGGCAGATCTTTTAAACTTCAAAGCAAAAGTTTGCTTGGCCTTGTTTTTAAATCGCAATCTATCAATGGTATTATCGCGATAATATTTTTCTATCTTTTGCCCTATTATGGTATTACTCCTAAGACGGTCTTGATTGCAGATGTACTAGTTTCGTTCCTGCTTCTATATTTTTGGAGAATATTGGTAAGAAGTTTTTTGCGCTTAAGTTCCGCCCAGCCGATTTTAGCTATCGGATCAGGCAAAGAATTTCAGGAATTGGTTAATGATCTAAAAGAACATCCCCAACACGGCTTTTTTGTGTCGGAAGAGATAAGTTCGCAGGCTATTGGCCAAAATTTTCAGGAAGTTTCTGAAAAAAAGATTGATGATTTAATAAAAAGCGACAAGAATCTGGCGATAGTGGTGGAATCTTTTGCGGATTGTTCTAAAGAAGTGGTGGCTTATTTTTACAATTTGATGTCACGAGGGGTAAAGTTTATGGATTTTCAGAAGTTTTACGAAAACATTTTTCAATATGTGCCACTTTCTTTTGTAAATGAGGAGTGGCTACTGGAAAATATTTCTTCAAGTAAAAAAGAATTTTATGATCTTCCCAAGCGCCTGCTGGATGTGGTGGCCGCTTTGATTTTTGGGGTTGTGTCGCTTTTATTTTATCCCTTTATTATTTTAGCAATTAAGCTCGGCGACAAAGGCCCAGTATTTTTTATAAATAAAAGGGTGGGCCAGAGTGGTAAAATTTTTAAGCATATAAAATTTCGTTCCATGCGCGTTGATGCCGATAGCAAATGGCCAGAAAAAGGAGATAAGCGCATCACCAAAGTCGGTAATTTTTTACGTAAAACGCGCCTGGACGAGTTGCCTCAGCTTTGGAATGTGTTTGTGGGAGATATGTCATTTGTGGGCCCACGTCCGGATTTTTTGGATTTCGCGCAGAAATTAGAAAAAGAAATACCTTATTATACTATTCGTAATTTGATCAAGCCGGGACTAACGGGCTGGGCGCAAATACAACAAATCGCTCCGAGTTCAGTGGAGGAAACAGAAAAGCGTCTTGCCTATGATATCTATTACATTAAAAATCGCTCTATTATTTTAGATTTGACCATTATTTTAAAGACAATTAGAATAATGCTATCCAGATCGGGAGCGTAATAGAATTTCAAAAATTAAATCTCAAATCTAAAATCATTCTCTAAATTCCTGCCTACCCTGCCTACCGGCAGGCAGGCGGCAGGCAGGCGCGCGATCCGTCCGCCTCTGGAGGAAATAGGCGAACAATAAAAATATATTTATGGATCAAGAAAAACCAAAAATAGAAAAGGCTGAAGAAGAAAAATCTCCAATTTCAGAAGGAGAGATGTTTTTTCCGGAGCTTGAGCTGAAAGACGTCAAGGCGTTGTCCTCCAAAGAAAGAAAAGACGCGCTGGATAGGTGGAAAGAAAAATATGTTTATCAAAAAGAAGGCTTTGCAAAAATGCAAGAAGATTTTGTTTCTCAAATAAGAGAAAACCCCGACATACCGCTGGAAGATTTAAATAAAAATTTAGATGAGTGGGGCGCCAAATACGGATTTACTCCCCAGCAGAAAAAAATTGCCGAAGCAATTTTACAAGAATATGAACAAAAACATCAAGCCGTTAGTAAATACAGAAAAGAATATCCCGATGATGCGGAACTTTTTGAAGTGATGTTTGGCGTAAAACCGCAGGGCAAAGTAGAAATAGTCGAAGGGCCTATAACTTTATATGTAAAATGTTATCATTTGGAAGATTATACCTTGATCTACAGCCAAGCATTTTTAAATGGACGCGTCTTAACTGCGAAAGACATAGATTCGGCAAGTGATTCTAGCGGCGTAAGCATTAAGACGTCATTAATTCAAGAGCTTGCAGGAACCATCATCGCGCAAAAGGCGGTGGGAAAAAATTCTGACAAAGATCATGACAGAATTTTTGTGCACGAGGAACAGCACGCCATAAGAAGACTGTTTAAGGAAATTCCCCAAAGGGAGGGATTTTTCGCCGATTTTATGGAGGCCGCGATGAATAATAATGATGAAAAAATTAAAAGCGCTCTGTCGAGATTTTTTAGATCATTTCGTGAAGAGGGAGAGGCGTCTGCCAAGAATGAAATTTTGGCCTATCTTAAATCTCGCTACGACGCCATTGAGAAAACAGAAGTAGACGCGTCTTTGAGGGGCATATTTGAAACGATTACCAACGTTGAAAAGGAGCGTTCCTATAATTATTTTGACAATACTAGGAAACAGCTTAGAGAAATATTTTTTCAGGGCAAATATACTTTGGGTGAAGTAATTTATAAAGATCTGCATTTTGGTGAAAATGAAGCGTTGAAACAAAAAATTCAGAGCTTTTTTGAACAAGCGGACAAACAAATTTTTGAAGATGAATATAAGCAAATCGTTTGGGAAGGGCTGAATGTTTACAAGGCCTTGCAAGATGGCGGGTATTCGCAGGAACAAACGATTGCCCTGCTTATCAACGAGCCGCTTATCAAATGGCCCAAGGTGGCGTCTCGGCTTTTGGGCAAATTTAAAGTTATTAAGAGAGAGAGGATTAAATCATGAAAATATTTATAACAGGTGCGGCGGGATATGTTGGCGGGATGCTGGCAGATTTATTTTTAAAAGACCCACGAGTTGATAGCGTGGTGGTTTTGGACATGAAAGATGCTAGCGATAAATTTCCCAAAGGCAACCAGAAATTTAAATGGATAACATGGAATCTGGGAGATGACGGGTGGCAGGAAAAAGTTTTGGAGGGTGGGGCTCCGGATGTAGTGGTGCACTGCGCCTACGTGATTCGTGAAGGATATGGCAAAAAAAGAGAATGGCAAAATAAGTGCAATTTGACGGCGGCAGATAAAGTTTTTGAATTTGTTTTCAAAAATAAAATTTCGCGTCTGATTCATTTTTCTACCGTAGCGTCTTATGGCGCGCGCAAGGAAAATTCTATCAAGCGCTGGTTTCGCGAAGAAGACCCGTTTTTAGAAAGCGAATATCTTTATGGTGTGGATAAAAAGATGATTGAAGAAAAGCTACGCGCTGTTTTTGAAAAAGAAAAAAGCGATTTACAAAAAGGCGCCAGACAAAATCCTTTGCCGCAAGTCTTAATGGTCAGGCCCTGCGCCATATCCGGCCCCAGAGGGCAATATATTTTTAAAAGATTTGGACTTTTGCAAATGGTGAAAGAGGGCCTGCCGATTATTCCTATTACTGGAGATGAGTCGGCGCGCCAATTTATTCATGAAGACGATGTGGCGGATATTATTTTTTGGATGGCATTTGGCGGCGCAAGGGGAGATTATGAAATTTTCAATATCGCTCCGCACTGCTTCTTTTTGCTCAAAGATATGGCGCATTCAATTGGCAAAAAAACTATTCGTATACCGGCATGGCTGGGCAAATTTGGATTTTGGTTTTTATGGAATGTAAGCTGTGGCAAAATTCCTACGGTGCCAGCCGGCATAAATTCTTACACTTATCCGATAATCGTTGATGGATCTAAAATAGAAAAATTTGGATACAAATATAAATATGATTGTGGCGATGCTCTGCGCGCAGATGTGGGAAGATATACAGAAAAGGCCAAGGAGTTTAGGAAGTAAGTTTTTTAAACCGGAATCCGCACAGCTATTGTTTCTCAAAACACACTCAATCGCTTCCTGCGAGCGATTTCGTCACGTCCTCGGAAAATTTTTATAAAACGAGCACCTTTTAAAAAGTACTCGTTTTATAAACCGAGCAAATTTTCCTGCGGATGGTTTTTTAAAACAATAGCTGCGCTTTATTTTTATTTGACAGAATAAGGTTTGCGTGGTAGTTTGCGATTAATGTAACGTAAAGTTCTTTTAAATAATTTATATTTTGGGTGGCCGTAGCCAAAAGATATTAAATATTTTTTTGATGTTTTTTGGCTATGGCTGCCGTGGTGGTGGTCCTCTAGCAAGGCGAAATGGCGAACACCTTCAAAAGGAGGAAAAAACGCCATGCCAAAAGACGGGAAGTACGATAGGCAGACAGCAAAGTTTATCGCTACGCTTATTCAAAATTTTCCAAAAATTCCCAGCGAAGAAATGCAACGCTTGATTGATGATCCTGAAACCATCCAAGAGAATCTTGAAAGAGCTTTTTGTTTGGTTGACGCTCACAACTTTCCCGTTTTCCGTACCATTCAGATCGGCACTCACTCTTGTGTCAAGTCTCTTCGTCAAGACATTGAGAAAAGCGGTCAGCGTATCAGTTGCAATGAGATTCTAGATAGAATTAAACTTGCTTCAACTCCCGTCACTCTGAATTTGGTACGACTTTCTGTTAATGATCTCGGCTTCGAAAAAGGCGCTACCACAAGGAATATTTATGCTAGGGCTAGAAAACTCGACTTGGGCCTCTGTCCTGCCGAGGCTGGTCCTCAGCTTCGCTTGCAGTACAAAGACCAGCCAGAAGACGAAACTCTCTTTATTGCCATGAAGCCTATAATTAAGTTGGACAACAAGCGTTTTGTCGTGTTTTGTTTGCAGCGCTATAATAGTAATTTTTTGAGCGAGAAAACGTCTCAGCTTGTCGAAGGTCTTGGTGGCCCTGACTTTTTCTGGGGCGCTCACTACGAGTGGGTGTTTGTGTCTAACTGAGTGGTTTTTTAAGAATTATCCCCCACGAAAACGTGGGGGATTTTTTTATTTCGCTTGATTTGACTTTTAAAAAAGTGTCGTATGCTTTATAAGTAAGAATCTGCTCTTTTAAAAAGGAGGCCGATATGGAATTTTTTCTTAGGCTTTGGCTTTTAATCATTCCGCTAGTTTGGTTGCATGTGTGGTATATCGCATGGCTACCGATTTTTGCGGCAATCGCTTGGGGATATTTTTTTGATATTACTTGGAAGCAAAAAATCATATCCCTTGTTGTTGGATTTGCGCTTAGTTGGGTTATGGCAGGTGTGGTCGCATTCTTTTGTCTTATATCTTAAGACTTAAGAGCTGTAACGGTCGTGGGTGTTAATGTGATGCCCCAGTCAAAATGGCTGGGGTTTTTATTTTTTCGCATTTTTAATTCCCATGATTTTAAAGATAAATTTTAATTAATCCCTAAACGCTTTTTATCGAACATTTGCGCAGTGAAGATATAATTTAATGATGAATTTGAGCGGTCTCGCCCAAGGCGGATATGTCCGCCTTGGGCGGATTGATTCAACCTGTTTGAGTCCGCCCAGGGCGGACGAGTTTTGAATCAAAGCGAAAATGAATCTTAAATTATCTGAACAAGCATCTGAGAGATAAAAAGCGTTTAAAAAAGTTTCTATATTTTTTAAAATTCTTGTTCTTTTAATGTGGCATCAAAAGAGTGGGGTTGACCCCGTTAGAAGTTTTAATTATATCGTTAATAAAAAGTCAATTTGAGACGATAGTCGGCTTCGCCTTTTGGCAGATTAAACATCCAAGACATGTTTGAACTTCTAACGGGGTTGACATCTTCTTTTATTCTGCTAAATTTAATAATAATTGTGTTTATCCTGCACCTTTTTGCAGGATTTATAATCTCTATATTTTATTATGTCAACAATAAACCAATTAATTAAAAAGCCTCGTAAGAAAATTACCGCCAAATCCAAGACGCCAGCCTTGATGCGCGGGTTTAATGTATTGAAAAATAAACCGGCTCATTTTTTCTCACCCTTTAAAAGAGGGGTTTGTACAAAAGTAACAACCACTACGCCCAAAAAACCAAACTCAGCTTTGCGCAAAGTGGCGCGTGTGCGTCTTACCAACGGTATGGAAGTAACCGCTTATATTCCAGGCGAAGGACACAACCTGCAAGAACACTCGGTGGTAATGATCCGGGGAGGGCGCGTGAAAGATTTGCCGGGAGTGAGATATCATATCGTGCGCGGAGTTTTAGATATGGGAGGAGTGGAGGGCCGCAAGCAGGAGAGATCTAAATACGGAACTAAAAAACCCAAATAATTAAGCATTTATGAGAAGACAAATCAAAAAAAGATCAGGTGTTGAGCCAGATTTTAAATACCAGAGCATTGTGGTGGCAAAGTTTATAAATAGTGTAATGAAGAATGGAAAAAAATCCGTGGCGGAAAAGGTGATGTATGCCGCCCTAAATAAGGTACAGGAAATAACCAAAAAGGAGCCATTGGAAGTTTTAAATTTGGCCTTGAATAATGCCGCGCCTCTTTTGGAAATTAAGTCCCGCAGAATAGGCGGTGCCACATATCAAGTGCCGAGAGAAGTGAGAGGAGAAAGAAAACAGGCCTTGGCTTTTCGCTGGATACTTAATGCCTCTAGGTCTAAAAAGGGCAAGCCAATGGCAGAAAGATTGGCAGATGAATTAATCTTAGCGTCCAAAAATGAGGGAGCGGCCGTTAAAAAGAAAATAGATACGCACAAAATGGCTGAAGCCAATAAAGCGTTCGCTCATTTTTCCTGGTAAATATGAGAGATTATTCGATAGATAAAGTAAGAAATATAGGCATTATTGCTCACATAGACGCCGGCAAGACCACTACTTCTGAGCGGGTTTTGTTTTATACGGGAATTTCCCACAAAATCGGCGAGGTGCATGAGGGTGAGGCGATTATGGATTGGATGGAACAAGAAAGAGAAAGAGGTATCACTATTACTTCTGCCGCCACTACTTGTTTTTGGTCCCCGACTTATGTAACTAGTCCAGAAGAAGCTAAAAAAAGAAAGATAAAAATTAACATTATTGATACTCCAGGACATGTGGATTTTACGGCAGAGGTTGAAAGATCTTTGCGCGTTTTGGATGGAGGGGTGGTGGTTTTTGATGGTGTGGCGGGAGTAGAGCCTCAATCAGAAACTGTGTGGCATCAAGCGGACAAATATAATGTTCCGCGACTTTGTTTTATAAATAAATTGGATAGAATTGGAGCTGACTTTGAAAAAAGCTTGGCGTCCATTCATGAGCGTTTAAATCCCAAGGCGGTAGCAATTCAAATACCAATAGGCCTGGAAGAAAAATTTTCCGGAGTGATTGATTTATTAAGAATGAAAGCGGTGAGATTTGAAGGAGAAAAAGGAGAAAAAGTTGTACTGGAAGAAATTCCGGAGGATTTGAAGGGGTCTGCAGAGTCTTGGAGGGCAAAAATGGTTGAGGCGATTGCCGGAGAAGATGATGCGCTAACGGAAAAATATTTAAATGGCCAGGAGATTAGTCTAGAAGAGTTGCGTCAGGCAATACATCGCTTAACTGTTGAGTCAAAAATAAATCCTGTCCTTTGCGGATCTTCCTTAAAAAACAAAGGGGTTCAATTGGTCTTGGACGGAGTGGCGGACTTTTTGCCATCGCCATTGGAAGTGCCACCGCTTAAAGCTATAAATTCTAAAGACAATTCGGAAATTACAGTGGAAGCCAAAGATGACGCGCCATTTGCCGCGTTAGCTTTTAAGGTGGCGTCTGATCCATATGTTGGATTTTTAACATATTTTAGAGTTTATTCAGGAGTTTTAAATAAGGGATCTTATATTGTAAATGCTACGAGTGGCAATAAGGAAAGAATTGGAAGAATTTTGCGCATGCACGCCAACCAGCGCGAAGAAATTGAAGAGGTTCAGGCGGGTGAAATTGCCGCGGCAGTGGGACTTAAAGACACTAGAACAGGGGACACCCTTTGCGATCCAGACCATATGGTTGTTTTAGAAAAAATAGAATTTCCGGAACCGGTCATCTCTTTGAGAGTAGAGCCTAAAACAAAAGCTGACCAGGAAAAAATGGGATTGGCGCTCAAGAGATTATTGGATGAAGATCCGACCTTTAGAGTTAAGGTGGACCAGGAAACGGCTGAAACGATTATTTCCGGAATGGGTGAGTTGCATTTGGAAATTTTGGTAGACAGAATGTTCCGTGAATTTAATGTGGGGGTCAATACAGGAAAGCCACAGGTAGCTTATAAAGAAACGATTAAAAGTGAAGCTGAAGCGGAGGGAAAATATATCAGGCAATCGGGTGGACACGGACAATATGGCCATTGCCGTATTCGTATTGAGCCGCTTGAACGTGGAAAAGGATTTGAATTTATCAACGACATTAAAGGGGGCGTTATTCCTCAGGAATTTATTTCTCCTATTGAAAAAGGCGTGAAAGAGGCGATGGAAAAGGGTGTGGTGGCTGGATTTCCTCTGCAGGACGTAGCTGTAACGCTTTACGATGGATCATATCACGATGTGGACTCTTCCGAGGCGGCGTTTAAAATTGCCGGATCTATGGCGCTACAATCAGCCGCAAAAAGAGCCGAGCCTATTTTACTTGAGCCGATTATGAAAGTTGAGGTTGTGACTCCAGCAAATTTCTTGGGAGATGTGACAGGCGATTTAAACTCTCGACGCGGCAGAATAGATAATATGGGTGAGCGCGGACAGATGAGGGTGGTGGATTCTAAAATTCCGTTAGCAAATATGTTTGGATATTCAACACAGCTTCGCTCTATGACGGAAGGCCGCGCTTCTTACACGATGGAATTTAGCCACTATGAAGAAGTGCCCCAGAATATTACTCAACAGATAGTTGAAGGCAAGAAGAGATAGTTTTCAATTTTCAATTTTCAATTCTCAATTTTCAATTAATTTCCAATTACTCAATTTCTAATTAAAAAGTTTTAAAATTAAATCATTAAAAATTGTTTAGAAATTAGAAATTAAAAATTAGAAATTATTTTATGTTGCTTAATAAGATAAAGCAGTTACTAAAAAACGGAGCGTCATCAGCAGTGATATTGGAGAATGAAAAGCCGGCGTACGTCATCATGGAGTATTCGTTTTTTGAAAAACTGATTCCAGCTGAAAGTGAATTGAGCAAAAGCGTTGAGGTTGATGCGTCAGATGATGCGGTTCAAAATTTGATGTTGGACGAATTGGAAGAAGAGATCGCCTATGATGTTTCGGAAGAAAAAGATATTAAGTTTAGCTTGTCTGACCTGCCCATATAGGCGAGAGGGCGCCAGAGGGTTGACCCTGTTAAATGGGGCAAAGTCCCAATTTTCGAAGAAAATTATTTAACGGGGTTGACAAGGAGATTTTTTTGTATAAAATGTAATAGATGTTAATTTAATAAACTAAATTACATAATTATTTATAATTTAATATAATTTAAGAAATAAAAATATGGCAGAAAAATTTGAACGCACAAAACCTCATGTGAACGTCGGTACTATTGGTCACGTTGATCATGGTAAAACTACCTTGACCGCGGCTATTACCCACGTGCTTTTCATGAAGGGTTTGGCTAAAAAGGAAGAAGGAGTTGATCAAATCGACAATGCTCCTGAGGAAAAAGCTCGTGGTATTACTATTGCCTTGCATCACTCTGAATATGAATCCGAAAATAGGCACTACGCTCACATTGATGCTCCAGGACACGCCGACTATATAAAGAACATGATCACAGGTGCCGCTCAGATGGACGGCGCGGTTTTGGTTGTTTCTGCGGCTGACGGTCCAATGCCCCAAACCAGAGAGCACATCTTGCTTGCTCGTCAGGTAGGCGTGCCTTCTATAGTAGTATTTTTAAACAAAGTTGATATGGTGGATGATCCGGAGCTTGTTGACTTGGTGGAAGTAGAAATTCGTGAACTTTTGTCCAAATATAATTTTCCAGGAAACGAAACTCCTATTATCCGCGGCTCTGCTCTTAAAGCATTGGAGGCCAAGTCATTGGATGATCCGGCCGTTAAGCCAATTTTGGATTTAGTGGCGGCTTTGGATTCGTATGTTCCTGAACCAACTCGTGAAATCGACAAGCCGTTTTTATTGGCCATTGAAGACGTCTTCTCAATTGAAGGACGTGGCACAGTAGTTACTGGACGTGTTGAGAGAGGAAAAATCAAAGTAAACGATGAAGTTGAAATAGTCGGACTTCGTCCAACACAAAAAACTGTTGTTACCGGAATTGAAATGTTCAACAAATCTTTGGATGAAGGTGTGGCTGGAGATAATGCCGGAATACTTTTACGCGGTCTCAAGAAAGAAGACGTGGAGCGCGGACAGGTTATCGTGAAACCCGGAAGTGTTAATCCCCATACTGAATTTGAAGGTGAAATTTACGTCTTGACCAAAGAAGAAGGTGGACGACACACTCCATTTTTCAAAGGATACAAACCACAGTTTTATATCCGCACCACTGATGTGACTGGTGAAGTTATTTTACCGGAAGGCGTTGAAATGGTTATGCCAGGTGATACTATCTCCATAAAGGTTAAACTGCTCGCTTCTGTGGCGCTCGAGGAAAAACAGAGATTTGCCATTCGCGAAGGCGGCAAGACAGTCGGGGCCGGGGCGGTCTCCAAGATAATCGTGTAGTTAAAAAAACAGGAACTTTTGAAAATTGTTCCTGTTTTTCGTGAAAATTTAAATTGTTCTTAACAAAATAGTATGTCTCCAAAATCAGTTAAAAAAGTGTCTAAAAAACCGGAAGCTTCTCCAGAAATAGACGGTAAAGGATTTAAGACCAAGGTGCGGATAAAGATCCGTTCCTATGACAATAGAATTATTGACAATAGTGCCAAGCAAATAGTGGATGCGGCACTGCGCAATGGTTCAGATGTGATAGGTCCTATACCTTTGCCTACCGAATTCAGAAAATATACCGTTAATCGATCTACATTTGTGCACAAAGATTCAAGAGAACAATATGAATTGAGAGTCCATAAAAGATTGATAGATATAGTTAATATTAATCCCAAAACAACAGACGCTCTTACGAATTTAAGTTTGCCAGCTGGCGTGGAAATAGAACTCAAAATGCTCTAAGTATTTTTGAGAAACCCTATGCTATTTTTAAAAAATTTTTAATTTTTATTTTTGTTTAGCCGAAAATCGGGTTAAACGCCCGATTTTTGTTACCGCAATAATTATGAAATGTATTTTAGGTAAAAAAATTGGAATGACGCAAATTTTGAAAGATGATATAGTCATACCGGTCACTTTGATAGAGGCGGGACCTTGCGTTATTACCCAATTAAAATCTAAAGATAAAGACGGATATGAGTCCGCCCAGATTGGTTTTGGCACTAAAAAGAAAATGAACAAATCCCTTCAGGGGCACCTGAAAGATATTGGAAGCGCAAGACACTTGAAAGAATTCAAATCCTCTAAAGCGGGCGGGTTTTTAATAGATGGAGTGGAGATGGTTCGTGGTTCAAAATTTGATGCTTCCATTTTTAAAGAAGGCGACGAGGTGATGGTTTCTGCAATTTCTAAAGCTAAAGGTTTTCAGGGCGTGGTAAAGCGCCATGGATTTCACGGAGGACCGGCAAGCCACGGACAAAAACACAGCCACAGAGCCCCTGGATCTATTGGTTCTGTTTGGCCACAAAGAGTTTTAAAGGGCCAAAGAATGGCCGGCCGCATGGGTGGAAAGAGAATAACTGTCAAAAATCTAAAGGTTATTGAAGTTGATGTCCCAAATAATATTTTGGCCATTAAGGGTGCTGTGCCGGGCAGAAACGGAATTTTAGTAGAAATAAAATCAGGAAAGTAAAAACATGCAGACGAATCTCTACAATCAAAAAGGAGAAACACAAGGGACAATACAGTTGCCCGACAACATTTTTAACATTCCTTGGAATGCCGATTTGGTTTATCAGGTGGTTGTTTCTTCTGCTTCCAATTTGCGAAAAACCATCGCTTCAACCAAAGATCGCGCCCAGGTCAGCGGGGGAGGAAGAAAGCCATGGAAACAAAAACATACTGGCCGTGCTCGTCATGGTTCAATCCGATCTCCTTTGTGGAGGGGTGGCGGAGTTTCTCATGGACCAAAAAAGGAAAAAGTTTTTGATAACAAAAAGATAAATAAAAAAATGCTCAAAGGCGCCTTGTCTTGCGTTTTATCGGAAAAATTAAGAGAGGGCAAGCTGTTTATTGTAAAAGATTTTGAAACAAAAGACACCGCCAAGACCAAAACAGCAGATGTTTTATTGAAGGAATTTTTAAAAAATGTGAAAATGGTATCTGAAGGCAAAAAATCAAAAACACCAAAAACTCTCATACTCGCTCCCACATATGATAAAAATTTTGGACGCTCGATAAGAAATTTGCCATATGCCTTCATGGATGAAGCGCGTAACGCCAGCGCAAGCCGAATCCTTTCTTTTGGAGTTGTGTTGTTGTCAGAAAAAGGCATAGAACCTATTCAAAGCCTGTTTAGTAAAAAAAATAGTCCAGAGAAATAAAATTTCTATTTATGTCATTTTTAAATAAAATTAAAAGTTCCATAGGATTGGGTGCGAGCGCAAAGAAATCCAAAAAAGATATGCAAAGGACCGAAAAAGTCCGCAGTGTTTTGGCTAACAAAGAGAAAAAATCGGAAGGAATTTTAACTGATGAAAAATCGGAAAAGCGCGCCCCTCAAGTAAAGGCTTCAAGCGGCACAGCTCACAAGGTTATCATAGCCCCGCACATCACTGAAAAAACAACCGGAGATAATGCTAACAATAAATACACGTTTAAAGTTTTTCCTAAAGCAAATAAAATAGAGGTTAAAAAAGCCATACAGTCTCTTTATGATGTAAAGGTGGAATCTGTCCATATTATAAATACACCAACAAAATTACGCAGAAGAGGCAATAAGTATGGATATAAATCAGGCTACAAAAAAGCAACAGTTTTGCTCAAAGAGGGTTATAAAATAGATTTGTTACCTCATTAAAAATATGAAATATTTTAAACCAACAACCCCATCTCGTCGCCAAATGTCAGTAGTTGACTACTCGACTTTAACCAAAGATAAAAAACCTGAAAAGAGTTTAACCTTCGGTTTTAAAAGAAATTATGGCAGGGCAAATGGTATGATAACTACCCGTCACAAAGGAGGCGGTAACAAGAGATTGTACCGTCTGATAGATTTTAAGCAGGACAAACCGGGGGTTGTGGGAAGAGTGTCTTCAATAGAATACGATCCCAATCGCGGATCTTTTATAGCGCTCATTTGCTACATGGACGGGGACAAAAGGTATATTTTGGCTCCTAGCGGTCTTAAAGAGGGCGACAAGGTTTCCTGCGATGCCAATGCGGAGTTAAAAACTGGCAATCGGTTGCCTTTGTCTAAAATTCCGGTAGGATATATGGTGCATAACGTTGAATTGCAACCTGGCAAAGGCGGACAAATTGGCCGAGGCGCGGGCGTGGCAGTTCAAGTTTTTGCTCATGAGGGCGGATACGCAAATCTCAAGATGCCTTCTTCTGAAATAAGAAAGGTGAGTGAAAATTGTATGGCTTCTTTGGGAACGCTTTCAAATCCCGAACATGCTTTTGCTAATTTGGGCAAGGCCGGAAAATCCCGCCATTTGGGACGCAGACCGACGGTCAGAGGTAGCGCCATGAACCCTTGCGACCATCCTCACGGAGGAGGCGAGGGTCGCCAACCTATAGGATTACCGTATCCTAAGACTCCTCAGGGCAAACATGCGCTTGGTAAAAAAACCAGAAACAAACATAAGCTTTCCAATAAATTTATTGTGTATGGCCGCAAGAAAAAAGGTAAATAAAAAATATGAGTAGATCATCAAAGAAAAATTATTTTGTTGACGAAAAACTTCTTCAAAAAGTTTTAAAGATCAAATCATTAGGCTCTTCCAGGACGTCTATTAAGACATGGTCAAGAAGTAGTACGGTGGTTCCAGAAATGATTGGTTTGACTATAGAGGTTCATAATGGCAGACAACACATCCCTGTTTTTATAGTTGAAGAAATGGTGGGTTATAAGCTTGGCGAATTTTCACCAACACGTAAATTTACTAGACACGGAGGAAAAATGCAGAAGGAAATGGAAGCGGCCACCAAACTTAAAGAAACTGAAGCGATGTCTAAGCAAAAAACTGAAGGCACTAGTGCCGTTAAAAAATAATTTAGTATATGGAAATGTTATCCAAAATTAATAATTTATCAGTTGCGCCGCGCAAGGTTCGCCTTGCCGCTGATTTAATACGCGGAAAAAAAATATCCGAGGCCAAAATACAGATGCAATTTCTAACCAAAGGAGTGGCAGAGATAATTTTAAAGGCCTTAAAATCGGCCGAAGCTAATGCCAAGCACAATTTTAAGATAACAGACACTGACAATCTGATTGTTTCAAAAATATTTGTTGATGAAGGCAAAAAACTCAAAAGATCAAGGCCTAGGGCGCGGGGATCTGCCTATATGGTTAGAAAAAGAACTAGCCATACCACTCTGGTTTTGTCTGATAGTTTAACGAAATCAACGTCCAAGAATAATAAATAATTACTATGGGTCAAAAAATTCATCCAATTGCATATCGTTTGGGATTAAACAAAGATTGGCAGGCTAATTGGTTTAGTCCGAGAATGTCCGCGCAATTTTTGCGTGAAGATATTTTAATTCGACAAAAAATTGGTAAAATCTTTGCCCGCAAGGGAATCTCTGCCACTATAATTGATAGATCTGGCAGTAAAACCAAAATCACCATAAAAACATCTAAACCGGGTCTTTTAATCGGTCGTGGTGGAATAGAAATAGAAAAATTCAGAAAAGACTTGACCAGAGAAATAGAAAGTTTGCGCAAAAAATATCTGGCCCCGAACGTTAAATTGAGATCTGCAAAGAATGATATAAAAATAGACGTGGAGGAGGTGAAAAATATTTATCTTGATGCCCAAATAGTTGCTCAAGATGTTGCCGAACAATTGGAAAAGCGCATGCCTTTTCGTAGAGCTCTGAAGCAAACAATCCAAAAAGTTATGCAACAAAAAGAAGCTCAGGGCGTCAGAATTAGAGTTTCTGGACGTCTTGATGGAGCTGAAATGTCGCGAGACGAATGGTTGGCTGATGGCAAAATGCCTTTGCAAACTTTGCGCTCCAATATAGACTATGGACAGGCAACCTCCTACAACAGTTACGGAACCGTGGGAGTGAAAACATGGATTTTTAAAGGAGAGAATTTTTTAACAGAAGATAAGGAAAAGAGCGGAAATATTGATACTAAAAATAGATCGTTTAAAGGTAATAGATACTAAACACTAAAATTGTTGAGCGAAGAATCAATTTTTGAATTATGCTTACACCCAAAAAAGTAAAACATAGAAAATGGCAGAAGGGCAGGCGTCGTTTTGATGGAATGGCCACAAGGGGTCATTATTTGAGCTTTGGTAGTTTTGGGTTGAAAGCCGTTGGAGAAAAATGGATCAATTCTAGACAAATTGAATCCGCCAGACGTGCCATAGTACATCATATTCAAAAAGGGGGCAAGGTGTGGATACGTCTTTTTCCAGACAAGCCTATTACTAGAAAAGGCGCGGAGGTGGGTATGGGCGGTGGCAAGGGAAGCGTTGATCACTACGTCGCTCCTGTGAAGCCAGGAAAGATTTTATTCGAAGTAGATGGTGTTAGTGAGGCCTTGGCCAGGGAAGCCTTAATGAGAGCGGCCGCCAAACTTCCTCTCAAAACTAAAATAGTGAAAAGAGCATGAAAATAAAAGAATTACAAAATAAAAATGAAAGTGAATTAAAAAAAGACCTGTTTGATTTACAGGAGGAGTTGCGTCAGGTGAGATTTAATCTATCCTATGGTCAGGTGAGCAATGTGGCTAAGATTAAAAAAATAAAAAAAGATATCGCTAGAATTATGACGGTTTTAAATAATTCAAATAAATTATCGCAAAACTAAGTTATGGCCATAAAAAAATTCCCAAGAAAACTTAAAGGGGTGGTGGTTTCTGACAAGATGAACAAAACAATAGTTGTGGCTGTTGAAGAGGTTAAAAAACATCCAAAGTATAAAAAATATTATACTGTCGTTAAGAAATTTAAGGCGCACGATGAAGAAAACCTACACAAAATAGGCGATCGCGTTGAAATGATTGAAACAAGGCCCATTTCTAAAGATAAAAGATGGAAGGTTTTAAGCAAGTAAGTGAAAATATAATAAAAATATGATCCAATTACGCACAATGGTAAAAGTAGCTGATAATACAGGCGCCAAGCTGGTGCAGATTATTTTGGTTTTGGGCGGATCAAAAAGAAAATGGGGTCAAATCGGCGATTTGGTTGTCGGAACGGTGAAGATTGCCGAGCCGCGTAAGGCCGTTAAAAAAAGCGACATTGTTAAGGGGGTGATAGTGAGACAAGTGCGTCCTTTTAGAAGAAAAGATGGGTCCTATGTAAAATTTGATGAGAATGCCATAGTTATTTTAGATGGTATGGAGCCCAAGGGCGGACGCATTTTCGGCCCGATTCCCAAAGAGATTAAAGACAGAGGTTTTTCCAAAATAGCTTCTTTGGCACAGGAAATAATTTAAATATGAGATTAAAAAAAGGCGACAAAGTATACATTTTAAAAGGTAAAGACCATGGGAAAACGGGTGTCATTGCGCGTGTTTTGCCCAAGGTGTCAAAAGTCCTAGTGGAGGGAGTGTCTTTGCATAAAAAACACGTAAAGCCCAAAAAACAGGGGCAAAAAGGACAGAGAGTTGAATTCCCAACTCCAATATCTTCAGCCAACGCGGCATTAGTTTGTCCTAGTTGCTCGAAACCGACTCGAGTCGGTTATCGTCTGGAAGGGGGCAAGAAAATTCGTTTTTGTAAAAAATGTAAGACCATAGTGCAATAAATCAATATGAAAACATTATTTGAAAAATATCAAACAGAAACCGTGCCGCGTCTAAAAACAGAATTGCATTTAAGCAATAGCTTGGCCGTTCCTAGAATTAAAAAGGTGGTTGTAAATACAGGCATAGGAAAATTTTTAAAGGATGAAAAAGCGCTGGAAACCATAGACAGAGACTTTACTCTGATAGTCGGACAAAAACCCACCAAAAGAAAAGCCAAAAAATCTATCGCGGGATTCAAGGTTCGTGAGGGCGTGGAAATAGGTCTTGTGGCTACTTTGCGCGGAAAAAGAATGTGGGACTTCTTAACCCGTTTCATATTTTTAACTCTTCCGCGCCTAAGGGACTTTCGTGGTATTAATGCAAAGTGCATAGATAAGTCCGGCAACTTGACCATCGGCGTCAAGGAGCATATAGTATTTCCAGAAGTTTCTCTTGAAGATTTGCGCAATGTTTTTGGCTTGGAGGTAACTATTGTCACAAGTGCTAAAAATAAAGAAAGCGCTCGCGTTTTATTTCAGGAAATAGGAATTCCTTTTGCCAAGGAAGAAGCCCGTAAAAAATAATAGTTTGACAAGCTCACTATAAATAACAATTATGGCCACGGAAGCTCAAAAAGCCAAAGCAAGAAAAAAACCGAAATATTCTACGCGCAAAACAAATCGCTGTTTTCGATGCGGAAGAAAAAGAGGCTATATCAGAGATTTTGATTTATGCCGTATATGTTTTAGAGAAATGGCAAATCGTGGCGAAATTCCAGGAGTTAAAAAATCAAGTTGGTAGGTTATTAATTTTCAATTATCAATTCTCAATTTTCAAACAATTTCCAATTATCCAATTTCTAATTAAAAAGTTTGGAAATTAAATCATTAAAAATTGTTTAGAAATTAAAAATTAGAAATTTTATTATATCATGGACTCTATAGCTAACATGTTAACCATCATAAGGAACGCTCAAATGGCGAGGCACACCAAAGTGGCCGTGCCTTATTCTGCTATGAATTTGCTTTTGGTGAAAATTTTGCAAAGAGAAGGATTTATCGGTCAATATGAAAAAAGCGGAAAAAAATTGAACAAAAGCCTTGAGATTGTCTTGAAGTATGATTCAGAGGGCAAGCCGGTGATGTCCAGTATTAAAAGGGTCAGCAAGCCTAGCCGCAGAGTTTACTGTAAAATTTCAGAATTAAAACCAGTAAAGCAGGGTTATGGGATGGCTATTGTTTCTACGCCCAAAGGTGTTTTGTCCGACAGTGAGGCGCGTAAATTAAAGGTTGGCGGAGAGGTTATCTGCGAAGTCTGGTAGATTATTAATTTTCAATTATCAATTCTCAATTTTCAAACAATTTCCAATTACTCAATTTCTAATTAAAAAGTTTGAAAATTAAATCATTGAAAATTGTTTAGAAATTAGAAATTAAAAATTTTATTATATTATGTCCCGTATAGGTAAAAAACCAATAAGCGTACCCAAAGATGTGCAAATCACATTGGAGAAACCCAATATTATCGTAAAAGGTAAGTTGGGACAGCTTTCGTATAGTTTTTTGCCTGAAGTGGATATTAATCTTGAGGGCGATCAATTAATAATAACTCCGTTGAAAAAAACTAAATCTACTCCGGCTTTGTGGGGGCTAACACGCGCGCTGGTGGCCAATATGGTAAAAGGTGTCAGCGAAGGATTTGAAAGAAAATTGGAAATAGAAGGGGTGGGTTATCGCGCCGCCATGTCCGGAAATAAGTTGACTTTAACTGTCGGATTTTCTCATCCTGTTGAGCTAGAAGCTCCGGAAGGCATTAAAATTTCCGTAGAAAAAAATACTATAACAGTATCGGGTTTTGACAAGACATTGGTTGGGCAGGTGGCGGCAAATATTCGGGCAGTCAAAAAACCCGAACCATACAAAGGCAAGGGCATACATTATTTAGGAGAAAAAATCAGACGTAAAGCCGGAAAGAAAGCCGCTACAGCGTCCTCCTAATCTCTTAATCGATTAAATTATGAACAACAGATCAAAAAATAAAAATAAATTAAATTTAATCCGAAGGCACAAAAGAGTGCGAGCTTTGGTTAAGGGCACAGCGAAAATTCCTCGCCTATCCGTCTTCAGAAGCTCCAAGCATGTGTTTTTGCAATTGATTGACGATGAATCAGGCAAGACCCTGGTGAGTTTTGATGATAGATTGTTGGAAGATAAGAAAAAAATGACCAAGTCCCAAAAAGCTGATCTAGCTGCTAAAAAATTGGCGGAGTTGGCTAAAGAGAAAGGCATCAAAAGAGTGGTTTTTGATCGCGGAGGTTATAAATATCATGGCCGAGTGAAGGCGGTGGCAAACGGCGCTCGCTTGTCCGGATTAATATTTTAATTAGAAAAATGTTTTATGTCTAAATTTTTAAGAAAAGGCGAAACTTCAGAATTTGACCAAAGAGTTTTGGCAATTGACCGTGTTACTCGTGTAGTAGCTGGCGGTAAACGCTTTAACTTTAGAGCAACCATAGTTTTGGGTAATAAAAAAGGCAAAGTCGGCGTGGGCATAGGTAAGGGCGCGGATGTCTCTATGTCTATAGACAAGGCCGTTAGAGATGCCAAAAAGAATATGAAAACTGTTTTGATCAAAGATAAAACTATTCCGCACGAAGTTAATATGAAGTATAAAAGCGTCAAAGTGTTTATCAAGCCCGCTCCCAAAGGCTCCGGTGTTATTGCCGGAGGCGCCTTACGGACGGTTTGTGAATTGGCAGGCATAGAAAATATTAGCGCCAAAGTTTTAAGCAAAGGATCAAACAAAATAAGCATAGCTAGGGCCGCGGTGGCGGCCTTGGGCCAACTTAAAAGTAAAAGACAACAGCATTAAATTTTATGGTAACTTTAAACACAATTAAACCCAAAAATCCCAGAGTTTTCAAAAAGCGAATAGCTCGTGGAGGAAAAAAGGGCGCTTCATCTGGACGCGGAACCAAGGGTCAAAAGTCCCGAGCAGGGCACAAGATCCGTCCAGCTTTTAGAGAGACACTTAAAAAATTTCCTAAAAAAAGAGGATATAGAATGTCTCAAATAAAACGTGAACATTTTGTTACGGTTAATTTAGAGCAACTAGAAAAAGCTTTCTCGGACGGTAGCATGATTAATCCAAAAATTCTTTTGGAAAATAAATTGATAAATCTATACAAGGGACATGTGCCCAGCGTGAAAATTTTATCGGACGGGAATTTGAGCAAAAAATTCCATGTGTCTCATTGTGTTCTTTCTAAAAATTCTAAGGAGAAGCTTTTAAAAAGCGGCGGAAAAATTAGTTAGTGATCATGTGGGAAAAAATATATCAAATTTTTAAAGTAAAAGAGATCCGCAATAAAATACTTTATGTTGTGGGCATTTTGGTTGTCTTTAGATTGTTCGCGTCCATCCCGATTCCCGGCATAGACGTCGATCAGATCAAGGCGTATTTTGAAGGCAGTCAGATTTTCGGAATGATCAACCTTTTTTCCGGAGGAGCTTTGAGCCAGATGTCTTTGATGATGCTCGGAGTTGGTCCATATGTAACCTCATCTATCATTTTACAGCTTTTAACCATGATCTTTCCTTCTCTAAAAGAAATGTATCAGGAAGGAGGAGAGGCGGGACGTCGCAAATTTAACCAATACACTCGCATTTTGACTGTTCCTCTGGCGCTACTTCAGGCATACAGCTTGATCGTTATCCTTCAGCGCCAGAATCTTCTTGGCGCGCTGACACCTCTTAGCATCGCCTTTAATATAATAGTGGCTACTGCCGGCTCAATTCTTTTAATGTGGCTTGGAGAATTGATCTCTGAAAAAAGCATAGGCAATGGTATTTCTCTTTTGATATTTGCTGGTATCGTTGCGGGCTTGCCTCAGGACTTAAAACAATTGATTACTACCTATGATCCCAGTCAAATTCCCTCTTACGTGGCATTTTTGGCCATTACGGTCATCGTGGTGGGTGGGGTGGTGTTTATCACAGAGGCTCAAAGAAACGTTCCGGTGGCTTACGCGAAAAGAATCAGAGGCAACCGTGTATATGGCGGATCTTCTACTTATCTACCTATTCGTGTTAATCAGGCGGGAATGATACCTATTATTTTTGCGCTCTCGCTTTTATTGTTTCCCAATATTTTAGCGGGAATTTTATCAGCGACCCCAATACCTTGGTTGGCAAATTTTGCCAGGTCCATGCAAGTGTTTTTTCAGAATCAGTTAGTCTACGGTATGCTTTACTTTGTCCTGGTGGTGGCGTTTACTTATTTTTATACGGCCATAGTGTTTGATCCCAAAGCCATTGCCGAGAACATGCAAAAGCAAGGCGGATTTATTCCGGGCATTCGCCCAGGCGCGTCCACCATGGATTATCTTTCCCATATTATAAGACGCATCACTTTTTGGGGAGCGGTATTTTTGGGAACGGTGGCTGTCATTCCTTTAGTGGTGCAATATGCGACTAATTTTAAAACTCTTACAATCGGCGGCACCGCCATTTTAATCGTAGTGGCAGTTTTGTTGGATAGCATGCAACAAATTGATTCCCAGCTCACAATGAGAGAATACGAAGGATTCTAGTTTGGATTTTACCCCCACACCTAATAAGCGCGCAAAGTTTTAAAATTCAGTTACCAATTTAATAAACACGTTTTATTAATAATTCCACAAGTTAATTCTTTCAAGCTTAACTTTGTCAAGAATTTTGCGCTTATTAGGTGTGGGGGTTTATAAATTATTTGAAAAATCTTAAAACCACCTCTCAACAAGCTCAGGGCGGTTTTATTGACGGAATCAAATTATCTTAAAAGTGCAATATGAGTATACACATTACCGTGAGGGGTTGACAAGAACTTATAATCTGCTATACTGTCCTTAGATGAGCGGGATCGCAAGATCCCCTTTGATCTAAGTCGGCCGAAGACCTCGTGGCGAAAGCATTCGAGGTCTTTTGCTACCTGTCTCCCGACTACAGACAAAAAGCCTTTCGATTTTATTCTAAAGGCCTTGAGATTTGAGATTTTATTTTTGAGATTGAAACATATGCAAAGAAACGACATAAGAAATATAGCTATCATAGCTCACGTTGATCATGGCAAAACCACTTTGGTGGACGCCATGCTTCGCCAAACCAGCGCGATGAGAAATATTGAGGAAATGGGTGAGCGCATCATGGATTCTATGGATTTGGAAAAAGAAAGAGGCATCACTATTAAAGCAAAAAACGCGAGCATTTATTACAAAGATACAAAAATAAATATAGTAGATACCCCGGGACATGCTGATTTTGGCGGAGAAGTTGAAAGAACTTTAAATATGGTTGATGGAGTTTTGCTTTTGGTTGATGCCAAAGAAGGGCCAATGCCTCAAACTCGTTTTGTTTTAAAAAAGGCGCTGGAAAAAAACTTAAAAGCGATAGTAGTAATAAATAAAATTGACCGAAAAGACGCCCGAATTAATGAAGTGGTGGACAAAACTTTTGATTTGTTTGTTGAGCTTGGCGCAAGCCCGGAACAATTAGATTTTCATATAGTATATGCCTCAGCAGTAAATGGTACAGCTTCACTTGAAAGTGATGGTAACGGTAAAGATCTGATACCTCTTTTTGAAACAATTTTAAAACATATTCCTCCGCCCACGATAAATGAGGGCGAGATATTTAAAATGTTAGTAGTTGATTTGGGCTATGATAATTACAAGGGCAAAATGGCGATAGGCAAAATTCAGTCAGGTGAAGTTAAAAAAAGTGACCAACTAGTGGAACTTAAAATTGATGGCAGTAAAACAAACGGAAAAGTTACTGCGCTTTTGGCTTATCAGGGCCTGCTTCGCAAAGAAATTGAGAGCGCCAGAGCCGGAGACATTGTGGCGATTTCAGGATTTTTGGAAGTTTCTATAGGTGAAACTTTGTCAGACATCAGAGATTTGGTTCCCTTGCCGCCACTTTTGGTTGATGAGCCGACAGTAAAAATGACCTTTGGCGTAAATACTAGTCCATTTTCTGGCAGAGAGGGAAGCTTGGTAACATCACGTAATATTCGCGAAAGATTATTTAAAGAAATAGAAATCAATGTTTCTTTGCGCGTGCAGGCCACAGAGAACACGGACACCTTTTTGGTTTCTGGCAGAGGAGAGCTTCAGCTGGCAATTTTAATTGAAACGATGCGCCGTGAAGGATTTGAAATGCAAATTTCACAGCCGGAAGTTATTCTAAAAGAAATTAATGGAGCCACATGCGAGCCATATGAATATTTGACTATTGAAGTGCCGCAGGATTTTCAAGGGGCGGTTATTGAAGAGATTGGATCGCGTGAAGGTATTTTGCAAAGCATGATACCAGGGGAATCGAAAGTAGTAACGCTTGAATATGTAATACCCACCAGAGGCATCCTGGGGCTCAAGAGCATCCTTTTGACCAAGACCAAGGGCATGGTGATAATTCACCACGTCTTTGATTCATATGGGCCAGTTAAAGAGCAATCGTTTTTGGGTAAAAAACACGGCTCCTTAATAGTCAGTGAGCCGGGCCTAAGTAATTCCTATGGACTAAATAACGCCCAACAGCGCGGCGTTCTTTTTATCGGTTCCGGAATTGAGGTTTATGAGGGGATGGTCGTGGGACAAAATGCTTATGATTCAGATCTGGAATTGAATATTTGTAAAACAAAAAAATTGACCAATGTGCGCGCGTCCGGATCAGATGATGCGATATCTTTGACTCCGCCGCGCGAATTAACTTTGGATTTAGCGCTTGAATATGTGGGTCCCGACGAGCTTTTGGAAGTGACTCCTAAAAGCTTAAGGATTCGCAAAAAGATTCTGAGCGCGTTGCAGAGAAAAAGAGAAAAAAGAAAAGAATAAGGCAGAAAACAATTTGCGCCTCTCAGATGCTTGTGTGTTTATTTTCTAATAACTTTATTCGAAAAGACGCTCAATTTCCCCAGCGTGGAAATATCGCTTCGCTTCTTCCCTCGCTCCTAGTATTAAAATCCACCAAATTGGTGGATTTTAATACTAGACCCTGCTCGCTCAGTCGAAGAGACTTTTCTTTATAAAATTATTAGAAAATTGTTTACATGTTTTAACTTCACTGCGCAAATGGGAGATGCGAGCTATTTCTCTGCTTGAAAAAGAAAAAGGGGACTGGGACCATGGCAGGTCTGTGGATGGTTTTTCAAAACAACAGTCGCGCTTTTTATTAATAAAATCAAATGTGAGACGCAGATTATTTTTCTGCATAAAATAGGTTGACAGACCTATTTTATGTGATACAATGCGTCTAATTAAAGCACATTGAAATATTGATTGTATTTGCTACAGCAGAAAGCAATTCTTTACCAAGGATGTTTTTCTGCTGTGGCAAATCCGAAATAACTCGGAAGCTCGACAGCGCAAGAGCGTGATGCGACCTCTTTGGGAGGGAGCAAAAACGCGACGAAAGGAGATCCCTTATGGGAGATCTGATTAGGACACCGCACTCTGAAATTACGGCAACTCTTGAACTTCTTGATCGGCACGGTGTCACAAGGGAAGACTTTGAAAGATTGCGCAAGGCGTCATCTTGGCAACAGGACGTGACTGCGCGAGTTATCAAGAATGATCCTTTTCTTTTGGCAATGCTTGCAATGGAACAGCTCGCCTTAAAAGTTGGGCTTACGGAAGTCGATTTTAGGGATTTTGCCGGTAATGAAGAAAAAATGAAAGAAATTTTTGTGGCCTGTCGGAATTATTGTTGTTCTCTAAACAACTTCCCCATCTTTCTCCCCATCCAACTGGGCACCCACCCCTCCATCAAGGC
>CAYHJU010000002.1:0-64848 GCA_964357175.1 uncultured Candidatus Saccharibacteria bacterium | reverse complement strand
CTCCTAATGAAGCTCTGAGGTTGTCTTGAGTGCAAAATGTGTTTGCCTAAAACAATCCATAATCCAAAAAGGGCGAGCGCGCCAAGAGTCCCCAAAAATGGTCCGCCGTATCCCACAAACGCCTCTTTTTCTCTGTCAGACTCAAGATCGGGAGAGGCGATAAAAGCTCCCAAAAATGGCACAAAAACAGGCGGCGAAGATTCCACCTTTTTGATTCTGCAGGCAAAAACATGCCCCATTTCATGCACCAGCATCATCACCACAAATAAAAAAGAAAACCAGAATCCAAAAATCCACGCGTAAACAAGAATCGAAAGAGCCATGCTCAACAGAGTAACCATTAATTGTTTGGGAGTAAATTTAAACAAGTTTAGTTTAGAATTACTCACTTCTGCGCTATTTGGCTCCACTTCATTTCTCCTTTTCAAAGAACTGGTCAAAAGACCTTATTTTTTATAGTAGGCGAGGCTTGTGCTTTAGTCAAACAAAAGCGAGGCTCACCAAGACTATGCAATAGATAAAAATAAAAAATTCTGATAAGATAAAATCAAATGACAAAAAAAGAAATAAAAATAAGCATGGAAACCAATTTGGCCGATCTTCCGCGGGCAAACGCTTCTTATGCGTTGCGTCTAAAAAATATGGGCCTGCAAAAGGTGCACGATTTGTTTTTTTATTTTCCTTCGCGATATGAAGATTTTTCCAATATCAAAAATATTAAAGATCTTAAATTTGGAGAAGTCGCCACAATATCTGGCACCATAAAAAATGTTCATAATGTAAGGACTTTTCGTTATCGGATGTTAACCCAAGCCGTTATTGAACAGGACGGATTCTCTTTGCGCCTGGTATGGTTTGGACAACCATACTTAATAAAAGCATTAAAAATTGGAGAAAAAATTAACGCTTCCGGAAAGGTGTCTGGCGACAAAAACGGAATTTTAATGTATCACCCATCTTTTGAGATTGTCTCTGGACAATCTGGGCTTACCCAGACAGGAAAAATCGTGCCGGTATATCCTGAAACGAAAGGCGTCTCGTCCAAGTGGCTAAGAAAAAAAATTGATTCTTTGTTTTATTTGGTAAAAGAAATTCCAGAAACCCTGCCCTCAAAAACAATTAAAGAATACCATCTGCCAAAAATAGACGTTGCCCTACAAAATATTCATTTCCCTGCAAACCTAAAACTGTGCAAAGACGCCCAAAAAAGATTTGCGTTTGAAAAAATGCTTGAAATACAACTGCGTATCCTAAAAGACCGCCGGAATTTAGAGAAAGAAAAATCCAAAGCGCTAAAAATACATTTGGAAGAAATCAAAAAATTTATTCAGAAACTCCCTTTCGTTTTGACCCATGACCAAAAAAGGATCGTTTGGGAAATTCTGCAAAATATTTCTAAACCAACGCCCATGAATCGCCTCATTGAGGGGGATGTCGGCTCAGGCAAGACCATTGTGGCCGCTATCGCCGCTTTTAACGTCGCTCTTGAAAAAAAACAGGTCGCTTTGATGGCGCCGACTGAAATTTTAGCTCGGCAACATTTTGAATCTTTTATAAAATTATTTTCTGGTGAAAATATAAATCTAGCCCTCCTAACATCGAGTGAAAAATTGATGGTTGATTTAAGAAATAAAAATCCAGAAATTTACCCCCACACCTTAAAAGCAATAAACATAAAAGATGGGGGGTTAAAAAAATCGCATCAATCAACAGATAAACAGGATTATGTTTATAAAAAAGGTGTGGGGGTTTATAAAATAATAAAAGAGGGAAAAATTGATATTGTCATAGGCACGCACGCCCTCATCCAGGAAAGTTTAGAATTTCAAGATTTGGCGCTCGCCATAATAGATGAACAGCACCGCTTTGGCATAAAACAAAGAAAGGCTCTACGAGCAAAATCGGGACTTAGAAAAATCCCTCATCTTTTGTCATTAAGCGCCACCCCTATACCGCGCACTTTGGCTATCGCTTTTTATGGAGATTTGGACATTTCACAGCTTCGTGAAATGCCTTTGGGCAGAAAAAAGATCGGCACCAAAATCGTTTCGCCAAAAGACCGCTCACGGGCATATGAATTTTTAAGAGGAAAATTAAAAGAAAATCAGCAGGCATTTGTAGTCTGTCCACGAATAGAAATAAGCGGCCAAGAAAATCAAAAGGGTGCGGATAATTTTTCAGAACAGCCAAGCTCGCGCCAAGTTTTAGCGCAACAAAAATTAAATTTAAAATCAGAAATAAAGGCGGTAAAAGAAGAATTTGAAAATTTATCCAAAAACATCTTTCCAGAATTTAGATGCGCCATGCTCCACGGAAAAATGAAGGCTGACGAAAAAAACAAAATAATGCAGGATTTTAAATCAAATAAAATTCAGATTTTAATATCTACTTCCATTGTGGAGGTGGGGGTGGATGTGCCCAACGCCACTTTGATGATTATCGAAAGCGCCGAAAGATTTGGTCTGGCGCAACTTCATCAGATAAGAGGACGCGTGGGGAGATCAAACACGCAATCGTTTTGTTTTGTTTTTACAAATTCCACCGACCCAGAAGCATTTGACCGTCTTGAGGCATTAGTAAAATCCCACAGCGGATTTGAACTTGCCGAATATGATTTGAAATTGCGTGGCCCGGGACAATTTGTCGGAGAAAAACAATCAGGTCTGCCCGACTTTGCGATGTCGTCTTTGGCCAATTTAAAGATGGTAAATGCCGCTAAAAAAACCGCAGGGGAAATGCTGGCGCAAGATCCGGAGCTAAAAAACTATCCACATTTTAGAGAAAAGATGGATGGCGTTTCCGTCTCTCTTGATTAAATTCACTTGCCCAAAATACTTGACAAACACAATAAAATCTGCTATGCTGTGGACATAGAAGTATAGTTCTTTTCCATGCGCTATTTCACATAGTTTTGCTTGTAACCCTCGGCCTTGCTAGCAAGACTGTGTGAAATAGTCCAATAATCTAACTGAACCTGAGCTGAAAGGGGGCCCACCGTGATCGCACTGAATGGCACCATCCGTTTAGTTGCATTGCAGTTCAGCTTCACAAATCCCGACGCGATACCGACGTCGGTGAAACGCCGGAGCCCAGAGACTCAGGAAGAGCGCGTGGAGCGAAAGAGCTACTCGAACGGCATCATGGTCATCGAACCGACCGAGAAGTGCTCACTCGCAGAGTTTCTCGGAGAACTCGAGGCGGCTGGGTACGAAATGGTCGACGCGTTCTACAAGGAGCGCATCGATGCCAAGGATCCCCGAAGAAAGAGGACATACCACATGGTACGCTTCCTCTTCGCCCGCCGTGAGTTCGTGAACTGCTCTGATGAGTTCAAGGCGGCGAGAGGCACCATCCGCATCGACCTCCAGAACATCTGCGAGAGCGCGATGTGGCGCGTAAGGTCGTTCTCCAATCCGTTCTACAAGAACGGTGAGGAGGTTCTCGACCAGAGCGCCCTGAGCATCAACCTCGAAGTGCGCCAGCCGCTCTTTCGTCCCGATGGCCAGATCGTAACGGTGTGGCAGAAGGACGCAAGCGGCAATCGCATGGGCGACGCTCCGCTCCCTCTCAAGGCCGACTACTGCCTCCGCATCGTGGATGGCGCCGTCCAACTCGTGACGGCGTAGTCCAGAAAAGCGGCGAAAGTGGTCTAGGGCCGATGTGCAACACGCACATCGGCCCTTTTTCTATCTATATTTCAGAAAAAAATTGCTGTTTCGCTTGATTAAACAGAAAAAATAATTTAAACTTCATTTAAGTTTTAGTTCTTTGAAAAAGGAGATGGGTTGTGACAGAAGCACAAAAAAGGGTTATCCGCAGAGAATTTAAAAAAGCGCTTTTCCAATTGTTCATTAAAGATTTAAGGCTGAAACTACGGGACAAAACCATTAAGAAAATCAGCAATCTCAGAACAAAGCCTACATCTAAGATCTTTCTTCGAATATGCGTTGAATTTGATAATGAACAGTGCCTCGTTTTTTCTATGTTGGAAAACGGAGATTTAAACGCTCCGACTATATATGATAATAAGAGGTGCATTTTAAAAAAATAAGGAGCCAAGAAGCTCCTTATTCTATTTTCTACTTACTATTTACTACTTACTATTTACTATTTCCTGCTCACCCTGCCTACCGGCAGGCAGGCGACAGGCAGGTCTAGTTCAACAATTTTCCTTTCGTATTTTTCGGTCTAGAAATTTTAGCGCCATTAGGATTTTTAGTGTCCGTTTGACGGGACTCGGTCCATGCATCATATCCAAACTTCCTGCTTGTTGTCGGCAATCCTTTGGTTATTTTTTTGCGATTTCTGGAAACTTTTGTTTTAAATTCTTTCTTTGAATCTTTTTTCATAATTTATTAATTTCTATTTTCTATTTACTACTTTCTATTTACTAAAAAATTACGTTATCTTCACCAAAATATTCCCCGTAATATCCGCTGATTCGGCGGCTCTGTCGGCGGCATTGGAGAGATGCCTATAAACTTCGCGTGTTTTTAAAATTTTTATGACGTCATTCGATTTAAAAAGTTCCACCAATCCCTCTCTATAGCAAGACTCTACTAAATTCTCTGCCCTTCTGATACTCATAAGATGCTCGGCGCATATGCCAGGATGTTTTTTTAAATTCGAAACAGCGCAATTAATATCTTGGGCCGCTTTATACAAAATATTAACCATCTTTTTTATATGTTCATCTGGCTCAATGCCAAAGAGGTTCATTTCCTCAACAGTAGAATCGGCATAGTCCATCACATCATCCACCGCTCGTGAAAGAGCAAAAATATCTTCTCTGTCGATGGGCGTCACAAAAGCGCGATTTAGTTCTTCTACCAAATTTTTTCTGAGGTCGTCCGCCTCCTGTTCAATAAAATTGACCTTGGTGGCTTTAGCGGAAGTGGGATCATTTAAAAATTCAACAAGCGCCTTCAGTCCCTCTTCTACTTTTTCTGTTTGATCGGAAAGCATTTTTAAAAAATCTTTTTGTTCTGGAAATGGCCACATAACGTTTTTAGTTAATTATTAAAAAATTTTATTTAAAATATAAAAAATTGTACCAGCCAAAATAGCGCTCACTGGTATGGTGATAAGCCATGCCACCGCCATCTCTTTGGCCACTTGCCACCTAACCATCTTAATGCGCGTGGCGGCACCGGCGCCCATAACAGAAGAAGAAATCACCTGGGTCGTAGAGATGGGAAAGCCAAACGCGGCGGTCAGATACATTATAGCAGATGATGCAACTTGTGAAACAAATCCGTGAATAGGCCTAATTTTATAAAGCCCGGCCCCAAGTGTTTTGATGATTCTCCAGCCGCCTATTATGGTCCCCAAAGACAGCGCCAAAGAGCAAACTACAATAACCCACGAAGGAATGGGCATAGAAGAACTACCTCCTGGATTATAGAGACCTAAAATAACCAAAGAGAAGGTTATGACACCCATAGTTTTTTGGGCATCGTTTGTACCGTGAGAAATTCCTTGCGCCACCAAAGAAAAAATCTGCATTTTTTTAAAAACCTCATTAACCTTCGGAGTAAGCCGTTGAGAAAATCTCCAGGCTAATCGGGTAAAAAAATAAGAAACACTAAATCCAACCAAGGGAGAAACAATCATTATTAAAATAATTTCAAAAACCTTCAACCAATGAATGGGCGCAAATCCCCACCCCACCACAAATGATCCCACAAGACCCCCGATTAAAGCATGCGATGAAGATGACGGCATGCCAAAATACCACGTTATGATGTTCCACAAAATAGCTCCGCAGATAGCCCCTATGATTACTAAAACTCCGGAAGCGCCAGCATTCAAAGCCCTGGGGTCAACTATGCCCTTGCCAAGAGTTTCCGCTACCGCCGTACCAAAAAAATAAGCCCCCACAAAATCTGCCATCGCGGCAATAACCAAAGCGGCCGCCGGAGGCAAGGCGCGCGAAGCAATTACCGTGGCCACTTGATTTGCCGAGTCGTGAAAACCATTAGTAAAATCAAAAAATAGGGCCAACGAGACAACAATAATAGCTAATATAATTGCTAATTCCATTAGTTAATTTTAGAACATTTAAACTACATTTAAAAGCAACGGTTTTATCATCGCCACTGTTTCAAAGATTATAGGCGAATTAATTCGATTATTTCATTCATTAAACGTTGCATTTTGTTTTCAAAATCCGTGGAGTTGTCTATGATTTTTAAATGGGGATGCCCCGCCCAGACCTCCAAAGTTCTTTTATCGGCCAGTCGCGCCTCCTCAACAGAGCTCTCTGCCCGCGCTTTATTATTTTTTGTAGTGTAAAAACTTTCTGCGCCATCTGCCGCCGTTACAAGATGAATTACGCCATCATAATTGCCAAAAATGCCCTCAGCATCCAATCCAATCTCGCTGATTATTTTTTCAAAATGCTCTTTGGGCATATAAGCGGCCATATCCATGATCCCTCTGTCAAAAATAATGACTCTTCTTTCGTCTTTAAAAATATTGGATAGATTATAAAATTCCTTTTCCAGGGCAATTTGCGCCGAAATCATGCCTTTCTCTATTTCAAGATATTTTCCATAGTCCGTTTGAGAAATATTAACAATATCTGCCACTCCACCGGAAATAAACATTGTGGCTATCTCTGGCACCTGAAAAACTTTAACACCCATTTTTTTAAGCTCTTCTGAAATATAGCTCAGCGCCGTTGTTTTGCCCCCGCATGGACCACCTGTTAAAACTATCTTTTTAATGTTTTGCATATTTGCTGAATTTACTTTAGCATAAACAAAATTTTGAATACAGGCAATATTTTATTTTTTTAAATTTTATTATGTCTCTAATTCGCGCCTACCTACCGGCAGGCAGGCGAATAGGCGAATAACGAATGGCATCACGAAACATTGCCGCGCGCTATTGACAAATGGCTAATAAGAGCATACACTGGGTTACTGTAATTAGGTTCGACGCAAAATAGGTTTAATTTTATATAACGAATAGTTTTATAGAAGCGCCGTTTTGATCGGATCGCAAAAGGTCGCGAGATTTAACAACAATAAGCAAAAATCAAAATGGCTTACGATAATAACGACAGCTCTCCAAGACAAATGTATCAGGGAGACTGGAAGTGTTCAAATTGTGGTGCATCTATCACAGAACTTCCTTTCCAACCAGATCCATCACGAACAGGAGAACTTCTTTGTAAAGATTGTCACAGACAGAAAAGATCTTCCTTCAGTGGTAGTAGAGGAGGATTTAGAGGTGGAGACAGAGGCGATAGAGGCGGTAGCTTCCAAAAGCAGATGTACCAGGGAAACTGGAAATGCTCAAGCTGCGGCGCATCTATCACAGAACTTCCTTTCCAACCAGATCCATCTAGAGAAGGACAACTTTTGTGCAGAGATTGTCACAGACAAAGAAGATCTTACTAATCTTTCTTTAAAAAATAAAACACCCGCGCATTTTGCGCGGGTGTTTTATTTAAAAAATTCATCTAATCTTTTTATTTTTTCTAAAATCTCGCTTTCAATTATTTTAACTTTCCCAACACCCGGCAGATATCCCACAAGCTCCAAGAATCCCTGGCCTGAAACTTTTCTTCCCTGCAAAATTCCGGAGACTTTAAGCGGACCCTCCCAATAATTTATAAACCCAAAGGTCATTTCCTGATTTTTAATTAATGGTTCAACTCTAAAATCAGCATCGAGTTCGGGAATCTTGATTTGCCAGGAAAGAGGATATTTTGTTTTAGTATCAGGACTTATCCAAAAATCTTTTAAATTTATGAAATCTACATTGCTGGTGTGAAAAACATCTCCTTCGGAAAATATTATACTGGCAAGGCGCGCGTGGGTTTTGTCATCGCCATACTGAAAACAAACCATCTCCGCATTATTGTCTAATTGTAAAGAAAACCATGTCCATTTGTCCTGGGAATAAAACGTGTCTGCCCATTGATGGTCAAACCAAGACTTGCCCTTAACTTTTATTATCTTATCGCCTATTTTAATTTCGCCCTTAGTGTCCAAACTGGTCAAAGAATAGTAATGTGTTTTTTTGTCCAAAACTTTAATGAAGCCGTTACCACCCTCCAGTAGCGGCGGTTTTTTTGAAGTAAGCTCTAAGCTAAAATTTTCTGTTTTTATTTTATATTTAAAAGGCGCGCTTTCTGCCATTTCTGAATTAAAATACTCCCCCACCAAAACTGGCGTAGTGTAATTAACAAAAAGCAATTTTTTTTTAAAACTATCTTTGGAAATTAAGCATAAAGGATCAATTTTTTTATAGCTTTTTTGGTTTCCAATATCCGAAAGAATGTGATGAGCAAAGTAAACGTCTTTTATAGGCAGTGATTTTAAAAAGGGTATTCTTACCTTTTTGGAATCTGCCTTAAAGAAACAGTCCATAAAGGCGTATTTTTTACCGTCCTCACCTAAAAGATGGCCGTTAAAGTACCACCATTCTATTGTACTGCTGTGCGCTTGCTCGTCTTGAGGAAATTTTATCGGTTTAAATTTTTCAGTTGACATAACTTATTTTTGAAATTCACCATTGTTTTAATTTTAACAAAATTTTACTAACAAAAACAGACGCCTCATTCTGAGATTAAATATCATAAAAAATGAATTGTTAAAAAATGATTTTGTTACTATAATATAACAATCGCTATGGAAAATGATAAAAAAATATTTGGCGTAAGAAAAAATATCTTCTTTTTAGGGTTGGTGAGTTTTTTTAATGATTTTTCGGCCGAAATAGTACAGTCGGTAATGCCCGCTTTTTTAACGGTAACCTTGGGAGCGCCGGCGTTTTTTGTCGGTTTTATAGAAGGCGCCGCGGATGCTCTGGCAAGCACGCTCAAACCTATCTCCGGATGGTTTTCGGATAAAATTGGCAAACGCAAAGGCATGGCTGTTTTAGGTTATAGCATTTCAGTTGGTATACGATTATTTTTAACTCTGGCGCAAAACTTCTGGCAAGTATTTGGACTCCGTATGGGCGACCGAATAGGCAAAGGCATGCGAGACGCCCCACGCGACGCCATGATAGCCGAATCCGTCCCTCGTGAAGAGCTTGGTAGGTCATATGGCCTCCACCGCGCCATGGACGCCTTGGGCGCAACGCTGGGACCCTTGCTGGCATTCTTTCTTTTGCCATTTTTAGGGGGAAGTTACAGAGTTTTATTTCTCATTTCTTTCTTTTTAGGACTTGGCGCCATAGGAAGTTTTGTCCTTGTAAAAGAAAAAGGCCGAGATGATGAAAAGGATAGGCCCCAGGTCGCCCCCACAAAACTTAAATGGGATATTTTTAAGGAGAATAAAAAATTTATTTTTATCGTCTTGACCATTTTTATTTTTGGCCTAGGTGCGTTACCTACTGGACTCATACTTCTTAAAACTAGAGAAATTGGCTCAATTGGACAAATTCCTCTTATGTATTTTGTTTATAGTCTAATATTCGTCCTCGCCTCTGTGCCGCTTGGACGATTGGCGGATAAAATAGGTGGTAGAATTGTGATAATTTTTGGTTTTTTGTTCGCCATAATATCTTACTTGGGGCTAGCCCAAGCGTCGCATATTATGTCCATGACAATATTTTTTATAACTTTAGGAATTTATTCTGCCGCCACAGATGGAATACAAAGAATGTTGGCCGCTCAAATGTTGAGCAAGGACCTGCTGGCCACCGGTCAAGGTTTTCTGAATATGGCGCTGGGATTTTCTTCTTTGGTGGCCGGAGTTTTAGGGGGAATTTTATGGACCAAATTTGGTTCATCGTCGGCCCTGTATTATGCGGCAATATTTTCTTTTTTGGGCCTTGTTGTTTTTATTATTGTTTCAAAAATTAAGAAGGGGCCCGTTGATTAAGTATGGGTTATTAATTTTTCATTCTATCATTCCAATAATTTCAGTATAAGTAAAAACAGCCCTGGGGCTGTTTTTACTTATACTGATTAGTCGTTCTCTTCTTGTGCGCCACTCGCTTCCCTTAATTGTTCTTCAATTTTTTTCTGTTCTTCTCTTAGTTGTTCTTGTTTTTTCTGCAAATCTTCGCTACTTTGTTTCATTTCTTCTCGAATTTGCTCTGCTGATTTTTTATCCGCTTCTTTTAATTTATCCTCAAATTCATGTTTCTGAATCTCTTTTTCATCTTTAGCGTCTTTAAGATTTTCTAAACGCTTCTTTATTTCCTTTATGCTTTTCTTGGCTTCTTTTGCCAAATTTTTGGCATCTTGATATTTTCCTGCACCAAATGCGGCTTTGGCCTGTGAAAGAATGGCGTCAAACTCCTTAAACGTTCCGTCTGGTATGGTGAAATTATCATCTTGCGCTTCTTCCAAAATCTCCGCCCTTTTTTCTTCAACATCTTTTATCTTCTCCGCGGCCTCTTTTTGAATCCCTAAAGCTTCGTCAACATGTTCATTTTCCTCTTCGATATCATTATTATTTTTATCTTCGTGCTGTTCCAAAAGTTCTTTTTGGGCCTTAAGATTAGCGAGCTCTTTTGACAACGCCTCAACTTGAGTGGCGTCGCCAGCCAGGCGAACTTCTTTGAGCTTAGCTTTTAGCGCTTCAATTTTGGCCTCCAATACATCAGCCTCTGACTCGAAGGTATTTTTGAGCATTTTTTGCGCGGAACTAAAATCGTTAGAAATCTCTTGAGCAAGACCACTCACATCTTTTCCGGATTGTTTTTGGTCTGCGATAATTGCGGCTGCCCTCGAAAGATTATCGTTAAGCCTTGTTTCGGCAACACTAAGACCTTTTGCATCAACGCCCTTTTCTTCAAGGACAAGTTTTATTTCTGCTATTCGTTCTTTGGCAAAAGAAATTTCCAGCCTCGCCCTACTTGATGGATTAAAGGTAAAAAATCTCTGAAGAGTTTCACCCAATCTATCCAGAAAATAGAACGGATTTTCGGGAGTAAGTCCCGCCTTCGCTAAAGCTTCGGCGGGCAAGTCCGCAGATGCGCTCGCCTTTGGTGAATTTACGATGGGCGCACTCGCGCTTGGTGAGACAGCTTGGTTTTGAGCAAAAACCAGAAATGGAACGAAAAGCAACGAAATGATGATGTATTTTACAGCTTTCATATTTTATAAACTATTATTTATTATAATAAATACGACCTCCTATAGCATACCGCATTTACGTTTATAGGAAAACACCCAAATCAAAAACCATCCCGCCCTTTTGGTCTAAGCCAAAAGGGCGGGATGGTTTTTTTAATATCTATGCACGAGATACATTTACAGCGGCTGGGCCTTTTTCAGTTTCAACGAGATCAAAAGTGACGGCGTCGCCTTCTTTTAATTCGTCAAACATCACGCCCTTCAATTCCTTGGAATGAAAAAATAGATCCTTTGCCTCGCCTTCGCGAGCAATGAACCCAAAGCCTTTTTCTGTAAGCTTTTTAATAGTTCCGTTCATGTGATTGTTTTTAAGATTAGTTCAGGGAAACTCGACTTATTTCCGTACTTTAGCAGTACCGCCCCATCATAACATCATTAAACAATTTTTGGCAAGCCCCCTCGGTCTCCGAGGTCGAGCATTAATCCGCTTCCAATAAAAAATCGCCGATTAGTCGATTTTTGTAATTTGGCTCGCCCTGCTCAACGATTTCCGAACTTTTGACTGGGCAAGCGAATACAAATATCCGACTGTAGTTTTAGACCAAATGAAAGAAATGCTGGCTAAGTACGCGAATGTATAACCCGTTCTTGCCCCGTGTTTGCCCTTGGGGCGAGCGGTTCGACCGGAGTAAGAGATTTGCACCAATCTGGAAACCAAAAACGATTGTGAACGAGTTTTGAGACTTTAAACCAATTTGCTTAACTTCGGAAAAGTTAAGCAAATATGACTCTTACAAAAGTTCCTCGAGTTCTACAGCATCATCCTCGTCCACACCCAAATCTTCCATAATCTCTTGAACACGCTCAGCCGTGTCTTTATCAAGATCGTGACTTTCCATAAGCTCGGCGACTTCCTCGTCCGGAGCTTCTTCGGCTGGTTCGTTTTTAATTGGCTCATTGTCGTCTGACATAAATTATTGCTTTTTATTTTGATTGTACTCAAACAACTTTTCAGCTGGCGAGATGCCACCGAGCACCTTGTGCGGAAAATAATTCCAGGCGTCATTTGTTATTTCAAGAATATTACTTAATTCCGAAGTTTCTCCGCCACGATCAAACATAGCCACAACTTTCATCATGTCGTCGTTATCTTCCTCGTTATAAATAGCGTCCAGGACATGATCTAAAGTAAAATCGCTCTCGGTTTCTTTGAGCATTTCCTCGAGTTCTCGTTCAAGCTCTTTCCGCCGTTCTAAAATTTGTTGTTTTGATTCTATTTCCATTGTATTCGAATTATGTCTTTAATTTCTTAATCAGAAGCTCGCCAATTTTTTCAATTCCTTTTTTGAGAGGCACATAACCAACCGTAGGTGGCATACCGTCAAGCTCTGTCTCATCAACTTTAATCGGCAATATATATTCGTTACCTTTTTCGTTGATAGCTCTTGCTTGGGCACTTTGCCTTTCGTGATTAGTCCAAACCCTCTCCTTATAGTCCTTTGAAATAAAAATTACACAATAGCGAGAACGCTTTCTAAAAATCTCATCAAAGGTGTCAACTAGATTTTTACCCCAAAGATATTCTGGATAAAATTCGTCATAGAAGACTGAAAATCCTGACTCTTTCAAAATGGTAGCTAATTTTTCTGCGTGCTCTCGTTCAGTTCCAGCAAATGATATTGCCACATCAAATTTAGTAATATCCGCTGGTTTGGTAGAAGATTTTGGTCTGGTAACCCTTTTCTCAATATCAATATTTAACCGTTCTGCCGGTTTTTGAAACGGCAAAAAAGTAAGGCCAGATTTTTCAATTTCGGCATTGGCTGAAAGCAACTTTTGAATGCCAATTGAGAAATGTTGTGCATGAGAATCAAACCAACTGTGAGCAGTGTTCGCGTTGCTATCAAACATTCTATCTCCTCTTTCTTCAAAAGCGATTGAATACCAATAACATGGTTCAAATTCGTATTCCGGACATTGCTCAAAATTATGTATTCCTAAAAATTGAAAAACGCTTTGAAGCTCAGATGACAATGGCAGATGCTTTGGGCGGTAATGTATTACCCATCCTTTATCTTGGCTGGATTCAAGCCAAGTGAATTTGTATTGAAAAGCGTCATCTTCGCTTTGCTTCATTACCTTTACTGACATCGCAGCATGCCCATCTCCAGACATTTGGAAATCACGCTGTCTGCTACGAGATTGGCCACCAAGAAAATATCCCAAACCTTCTGGTTTATCAAAAAAGAAACCACATTTTTCTAAGTCCTTTTGTGCGTCGGTTAGATTGCTATATGCTTGATCAAAAAAGCCAGCAAAAGTATTAAGATCAAAACTCGCATCTACCCAGCGAACATAACATTGCCGACTATCAATAAAAGAGCATCCACTCCTCTGAAATCCCAAATGGCTTAAAAAATCTGTTACCTGATAACCACCTGAGATGCTGAAGGTGTTTGGCGACACATGTAGGCTATAACCGATATCGTCTTTACTCCATTGTAATTTTGCCAAGACCAAATCAGTTGTCCCTGATCGGACTTTCCCAATAACTTCACTTTTTAAGGCTTGATGTGGATCTCTGTTGTGCATAATAATTATTTACTATTTATCGCCTGAACATAATTGCAGTAATCGCAATTAGGATCAGCGTTGGGAATTTTATTACCATTCAAACACTTGTGGGCTTCCGTGATAGTTTTTTCAACCCAAGAATCATCGCCCTTATAAGCGATTAAGGTGATATCGAATTCAAGCTTGGCGTCAAAAGCCTTTCGGTCCGTCTGGCCGTTGCAATAGACAAAATAGCCGGTACTCGAAACTTTGTACCCGTTTTGGCGAAGTAGCCACTGGTAGATTTCCATCTGCCGTTTATAACCAATTTGCCAATCTTTATTAAGCTCGGTAATGTCTTCATCTTTTGAAGTGGACTTATAATCCACGACAATGTATTCGCCTTTGGAATTTTGCCAGAGATCGTCGATTGCACCGAACACAAGAAAATTCGTTGGCTGATGCAAATATTGAATACCGGTAAAGTTATGTCGCCACTTATCCAAGTCTTCGTGAGCAATAGGGCGAGCGTCAACGCCGTATTTTTCAATCAGGGGATGTTTTGTGCCGGCAACACGATGAATATCAAACTCGAGCTTTAAGAGATGATCAACGGCCGAGTTTAAAGCGAATGGAAAGCCCGGTGGACGGCCGACACCAAGCTTGCGATCGTAATAAAAACATCTTGGGCAATTTAAAAATAGGTCAATCTTTGATCGGGATAACTTAAAGGACTCAGCCGATGCCGGATCATATAAACTTCTTGTTCGTTGTGGGTTGTAATATTCAGACATAATTTTATTTTAATTATAAGGATTAAATATCTGCACTTCTTTGTTTTCAATTTTGGCTTTGGTTTTAGCAATTATTTTTTTATCAATACAAACATTGCTATCAATGATATTTTTAATCTTCGTATCTTTAATCCAACCAGTTTCAAATATCTGTTGTGTGTCACCATAAACACTCTTGCACAATTTTTCGTTTAAATTGAGTTTAAACTTCAAGCCTATAGACATTCTTTGCGTCCATATCTCTAAAAGGCCGATATTGGCCAGCATGCATATTTTTGACTGGATCAGCGACACCATCTCCTTTTGTCTTTTGTTTGGCAATTTGGCGATGCAGTTTGAAATTAAACCGGCAATAACCGGAAAAGAGTTCGGGTTGTTGTATGCAATATCAGTAAGCAGACTGGAGATGATTCTTTCCTGAGCATAAAAATCTTTTGGCTTAACTACATCCAGTATCTTTGAAAGCCTGTTTTTAAGCGTCCCGGAATTTGGAAATTGTTTGCCGATTTGCTGGACTATAAGTAACTGCCTGAGTAATTCTTTTCTTGATAATTTTTTAGGCACATACTCAAACTTCAAGGCTTCGATCTTATCTTTTTTAATTGAGCCGGAGACGACATCTTCGTCAAAATAGGTTTTATTGGTATTTAATCGAAACCCTAAATTTAATAAAACCTCACCAAGGCATTTCAAGATTGTATCACCATCGCTTACATCATTTACAAAAATTCTATAATCATCCCGGTACCTTAAAATATGAAATTTTCTACCTTTCAAAGCTGAAGCAAGTTTTTCGGATAATTCATGGTCTGCATATCCAAGAACAATCTCTGCTATAAAATCCATTAATATACTGCCCTGAGGAATTCCGTTTGTTTGTCCAAAGGACATTGCTTGAATATGGTGATCAATTTTATTCCCAAAAAGATCACCGTAGTTTCTCTTATTTTTTGATACTGCTTTAGTGTGGATTGCCCACGATAAAGAGTGTGTATATACCGACCCATAGCAATCAGTGATATCTGTCTGGTATAAAAAATTATACTCCAGTGAAAGAGCTATAGACTTTTTCTCAATATTGTTTACCCATTGCGAAATCTGTATCGCTTTTTGCGTAGACCTGCTTGTAGGCAATACTGGAACACTCTCGCACTCAATATTTTTGTCTTTTTCAAATTCCTTAAAACGATCTTGTAAAACTTTCCAGTTACTTTTTTCTGTGATGATATTCACCAATGATATGTATAGTAATGGATTAATCAGCTCATATTTTCTCCACGCATACTTTCCGTCTTTATTTCCATAAAGAATATGGTTAACTGTCTCATTTTTCTTTGCCTCATTTAAATCTTTCGGGGTAAGCTTGCCAGCAAAAGACTTTTCAATATCTAAAAGCACCTTATTAAACACAAAGTACGGAGGTAATTCCATGTTTGAATATGCCTCCTGACTTAGGAAGAATTTTTTAGCATATATGGAATTTAAACTCAGTACATTTTTTATCATATTTATTTACACAACCCCTTTAAGCTCATGTTCGGTGCGACAGCCGTATGCGGAATAAGAACATAGACCCACTGCTTGCCTCCGTTGGCTAGATTAAATACCGTAGCGGATTCGCAATATTTCTTACCAGCCTCGGCTTTCTCTTGAACTTCCGTATCATCAATATCTTTCTCTGCCTTAATCTCGACCATAAAGATCGTGTCGGCGGTCTCTACCACAAAGTCGGGGTGATAGCGTTTTGAATTGTACTTCCAATAAAGCTCGAACTGCGAATCGGCCGGGCGGAGCCACTTCAATACATCCGTATCCTTTTCCAAAATAGCGGCAAAATCTTTTTCAGATTTAGAATCAAACTTGTACAGATTGTGACAGGCTTTTTTGAATCCGCTGAATACTTTTGAGGGAATAGTGTTTGTCGGCGTGATCGTCTCGGTATAGTGGTGAACGCTATCGGCTGTGTACTTGGAAAAGTTATGGGGTTTTATCCGATCAAAAGGATAAACCAACGGTTCTTCAAAGCCGGAACTTTCCAAATAAAAATGCTGTTGCAGTTGAGCATAAATATACTTGCCGATTTCTCGCTTATGATAAAGCACAATATTTTCCAAATCTTCCTCGCTTCGGGCATTGCCAAGCTTAGCGATAGCTTGTTTGGCCAGCTTGTACAACAACTCGGACTCACGATCATAATCCACCTCCGGATAGTTAATCAATTCGTTCACTAAAATGTTCTCAGGAGTATCACGCTCTACTCCGGAACTTTCGCTTTGCAAGATTTCGCTTTCGTTGGTACGCAAGGTACGGCGGATAATCTCTTCCGATACTGGCTGGTAATTAAGACCGGCAACATCAAGATCAAAATCTTTAAAGCCGGATTTAACATCGTGTTTTTGTTGGATAAGCACACGCGGAATCGGGATTGTCTTATCAATCAATTCAGAAACGACTGACTCGTATTCTTGTTTGGCCGCTTCAACAATGGCCGACTTAAACAAATTTTGTTGCGGGTTGCTTTCAATACTTGTGACTATTTTTTCAAAAGCCAGTTTGCGAATCTCGTCGCTATTCAAGTCATTGATATTTTTCACGCTCGCACCAAGGGCATTCACAGCTTCAGTGATCAACTGCTCGGCTTCCAAAACCAAGCCAGCCTTTTGTCGGTCCACTTCGTTTGTGATAGTCGCCACTTCCTGACGCTTAAGAGCAAAGGCTTCGTCCGTTACCGAAGAAGCGGTAATAACTTCCTGTGCTTCAGGCAAAGCGTTCGGGTCAATTTCAATAATATTTTCCTGTCGGATTATAGAGTTAGGATCATTGGCCGCGTCAATGATGGACTGGAAACGATCGTGGGCGATGATAGTGAGCTTGTCCACCTTTTCAACACCGGTTCGCACGCCATAAGGCAAGCGCAAGCCACGGCCGATAGTTTGTTCAGTAAGAATCTGGGAGTTCGCCGCACGCAAAGGAATAATGGTGTAAAGATTGGTAACATCCCAGCCTTCCTTGAGCATATTTACATGCACAACAATTTCAATCGGATTTTCTGGTTTTTCCAAATCCAACAATCTCTGGACATTTTCCTCTTTCTCTTCGCCTCGCTGATTAGAATGGATTTCCATGACCTTGCCTTTGTAGCGTCCTTCAAAAAATCTTTCGGACTCTATCATTTCCCGAATTTCTTTGGCATGATCTGTATCTCTCGCCACTACCAAGACAAACGGGCGAACCAAACGATTATTGGTATCGCGAGAATAAATATCCAAAGCTACTTTGGTGTCTTCATGGATTCGCACGCCATCCTCAAGTTTTATCAAATCCAATTCTTTCGGATCATTGCGATATTGATCGGGGTTAAAATCTCGTCTAGTCGCAATAGCCGGTTCTTTTACAAAACCATCTTGCAAAGCTTTGGCCAAAGGATAATCAAAAACAACATTTTTAAATTTATTGTTGTGCGTATCAATCGGGGTAGCAGTAAGCTCTAAACCTAAAATCGGCTTTAATTCATTAATCGCTTTTAGTCCGGAGTCTGCCCGATAATGATGCGATTCGTCCATAAGCAAAACCAAGTCTGGTAATTCGGAAAGATAGTTGAAATAAGACTCACCAAGATATTCGGAAAGCCGTTTGATTCTCGGTTCACGGCCTCCTCGGACTTCGGAATTGATTTTGGAAATATTGAAAATATTTATCTTTACCGTTTCTTTAAACAGCGTGCTTTGTCGTGCTTCGGCATAATTATCGCCCGTGATGATACGCGGTGGGGTAACGGCAAACTCACTGATACCACGAAACACATACTTCGGACTTTGCAGATTGGAAAGATCGTCAATGAGCTTATTATAAATCGTGAGGTTGGGAGCTAGAACAAAATAATTCTTTATACCTTTGGCAACATAAAGATAAGAAATAAACGCACCCATCAGGCGAGTTTTACCCACGCCGGTGGCCAGAGAAAAACAAACCGAGGGAAAGTCTCGTTCAAAATCAGAACAAGTCGGATATAAGGCTCGAATTTTAGCTAACTCGCCAGCTGGATCAACATTCTTTTTCAATTCCAAGACATCAGCCAGTTTTTCTATAATTTCCAAACTATCCGCTTGCGGTTTGCGGAGGCTTAAACGATTTTTAATTGCTTGTGCTTTGGTGTTCATATTATTCTTCGTTAGATTCCTCGGCTTCCGCTTCGGTGGCTTTAATAATATTGAGATCATAATTATCTTTGCCAAACTCGCATCGACCGAGGATCATTTGCGGAATTTTCTTGATAGTTATATTGGCAAAATGGTTTTCGCATTCTGGGGCATAGGCTTTAGCGCAAATAAGCAAGCTCTCGCCAGCTTTCATCTCACTGTGAACTTTATCCAATTGCTCGGCAGTGATAAAGCCGGTAGTGACGAAAATGAAATCCGTCTCGGTGGATTTGCCGTGTTTCCAGTAAAGCGTCTCGTCCGGATAAAACTTAAAGCCCTCGTGCTTACACATAGCGGCCGCCAACATATTGGCATTATAGTTTTCATCAATCACGAAGTTGCCGAAAGAATCTTTGCGAAGCAGGCTTGAGGCAAGATTATAAAACTTGAATCCACCTCCACCTGTCCATCCAAGCTCTTCCGAAAGTTTAAGGCCATCAGTGCCGTCAATAACTTTTTTGAGTCTCGGAACGCAGTGCGTATAAGCATGGTTGCCGAGTTCAACTCCTATATATTTTCTTCCCATTTTCTGAGCTACGGCGACGGTAGTTCCTGAACCGAGAAAACTATCTAGAACAAAATCATTTTCAGAAGTAACAGATGAAATAAGTGTATACAATAATTTTTCAGGCTTAGGGTAATCAAATGGATTGTCACCAAAAATTTTAATACTCTCCGCCGTTGAATCTTCATATGTCGCCATATCATAATGAGCGATGCTTAAAAGATTCTTCATTTTCTTAGGCTCTCCGCCAGTTTTTATGTGGTTTGGTCTAAAAGGAATTTGGCTAATTAAAATTTTCTCGTTACTTTCAATAAGTTCATCAAGTTTGGTTTGAGAATATCGCCATTCACCCTCAAGACTAAAATCACTAACGTTTTTAGCATTTCGTATTTCAACTCTATCCAATAATTTGGTCAAAATATTTCCTGACGACATATCCTGTGGCTCGATAAAACCATCTTTAATATTAAAGTTAACTGATCCGGCTTTAAACTTTAAAATTCTTACACCATTCCCGGCATTGTTGATAGGATACTTTTTATTCTTCGTCGTCTCACCATAAATGAAATTTGGTGCTAACGTTTTATTTTTTGCATACGATAAGATAAACTCTGTGATCGAACCCATATTTGAGAGAAACGATGGCTTTTTCTTTTTTTCCCAAATAAACGTTCCACAAAAGTTTTTTCTCTCAAAGACTTCATCACAAAGAACCTTTAAATACGCCTGTTCTTCTTCGTCAATAGATATAAATATTACTCCATCTTTTGTTAATAGGTTTTTTAAAATCTCTAATCTTGGTTTTATTAAATTGAGCCAAGTGGAATGTTCAATTCCGTCATCATAGTGTTCAAATGCATTCCCGGTATTATACGGCGGATCGATGTAGATACATTTTATTCGGCCGGCAAAGTCTTGCTCAAGAGCTTTGAGCGCAAGGAGGTTGTCGCCGTGAATAAGCATATTCTCGGAAGACTTATCACCATAGGACTTGCTTGGGTCCTCAATCAAAATCCTTGGCTCGAGTTTTAATTCCTCGTCCTTGCCGATCCAAGTTAACTCTAGTTTTTGCTTTTTATTAGTCATATTATTTTAATTTCTTTGGCTCTTTTTTATTCGGTAAATAATTATCAGAGTTAACGACCTTTTTACCGGTTTGCTGTTCCAACGCTTCACGCGCATTACCGGAAATTTTTCCACCCTTTCGAGCGGCCACCTCGTTCTGCCCATATCCTTCCGCTTTTTCTGTTTCGGAAATCTGTCTCGTAGAAAGTTCCGCCAAAGCGGTAAAGATTAATTCAGCCTCACTCATATGATCACGCAAATTCTGAGACTTCAGTTTCTTAATATTTTTATGGCTCTTTACTGAAAGACCGCTCCATTCTTGATGAATAACATTTGTAAGCTTGGCAAATTCTTCACCTTTTTCTATCCCGTGATCAGACCAGTAATCAGTCAATTTATTTCTTGTTTCCACGCTTAACATTCTTTGCTCAACCCATTTTTGACTTCTTCCCATCAATTGCCAATTCTTGCGACCACGACTAATTGATAACTCTGGATCAACAGTTTCCTGCATTCTTTCATAACCGACTTTAGCCAGCCATAATTTGAGAGGTTCGGCCTTGGGAGAGGGTACGGATTGGACAAGACGAAAAATAGCTTCAACATCGGCCACATCGGCAAGGTACTTTTTGCCATCTTTAGCTAATAATTTCAGTTGTACGATATTTTCGTACACCTGACTACCTTCTGTTTTTAGCTTCTTTTTTAAATCTGCCCAGTATCTTTTGGGGATTGAGCTGCCAGTTAAAATAGCAATAATATCAATCACACTAAAATACCATTTTTCTTGCTTTTCATCCCAAGTACGGCGGACGGGATGTTCTTCAAAAATTGCTATAAGTTTATTGTTTTCTGATGACATATTTTTTAAGTTAATTAATGTTAATTATTTTATCAGTATTCCGGAATTTCCGGACAACTCAGTTATTTCCATTTTGGAAATAACTGAAAACCTTAAACCACCCTCCACCGAATCGTAAACAACGACTCAAGTTTTGATTTCTGTTTCAATTGAGATTCGACTTGCTCAATAAGCTTTTCCTTTCGGCCTTCTACGGTATCCTGTGCTTCGTATAATTTTTTACGCATCTCATTGCGTTTCTTTTCCATATCTTTGATACCGCGTTGAGCTTTCAGTTTTTCATCAAGATTGAGAATTTTCTTGGCATTGGTCTTAGAAATTTTAATATCAACATCGAGTTTTTTCAGATCAAGCTCAAGAGCCTTTTTCATATCCTCGGCCCATTTATCAAGCTTGTCTACTTCATTATCAAAAAAGTCGCTATTGCGTTCGGCAATTCTCTGGGAGGTTAGACCAACCGATCCGCTTTCCAGCTCTTCCAGTTTTTCTTTTTGTTCTTTGGTGATCACGGCTTTATCTGTCTTTTGAGCGGAAATAGAAAATAGTTTTTTAGCTACTTCCGAATCTACCACTTCACCGGCGTCGTCAACTGCCGTTGCTATCACGATATCCTCTTCTTCAAAAGATTCCACTTTATAATTAGAAACCTTAAGTATTCCACTTTTACCAACCAGCGGTTCAAGCACGGAAACAATTCCGGGTGTGTTGGAATAATCAAAAACAATCTCCACTTCTTCGGTGTTCTTTGTTTTTACCTCGTTTAAAATTCTTTGTGCTAAAGAATGAGCGGGGCGATAGATATGGGCATCATCAACGCTTTTGCCAATCTTGTACGGTCCCGGGTCTATTTGCTCATTGGAAAAGGGATTATTCTTGAGCACAAAAGAATACTCATGTTCGGAAAAATCAGCATTGTCACCAAGATAAAATCTGGTAACATCCCAAAGCCATTGATTATAGGTATTTAAATAAGTTTCGCTCTCCTTGAGATTCATCTTTAACTTTTCGTGGACTTCGGCATCAAAGTTTTCCAGCAATTTTTGGCGAGTATCTTTGAGATTGCTTTGAATGGTAGTGTCCATCTCTTTTTGCAAGGAATCAAAAGCCCCGTTGATTTCATCCTCGGTTCGGCAAGTTTGATAAATACCGGCAATTCGCTTTTCAAAATCAACACCAGACTCTATGTTGCCAAGCACTTCGTCGCTCGCACCAAAAACACCTTTAAATAAATTAAACTTTTGATCCAGCAATTCATAGACACGCTGGTCAGCTGCGTTTTTTAAGTTTACAAAGTTAATCACCACCACATCATGTTTTTGACCATAACGATGACAGCGACCAATACGCTGTTCGATGCGTTGTGGATTCCAGGGGAGATCGTAGTTAATCAAAAGAGAACAAAATTGCAGGTTTACACCTTCGGCCGCCGCTTCGGTAGCGATCATAATTTCAGCCTCGTCTCGGAAATATTCCACCAAGGCCGCACGCATATCGGCTGTCTTTGAGCCGGTAATTTTATCCGTATCTTTATTGGCCTTTACCCAAGCGGAATAGACCTGTTTTGATTTCTCGTCGTTGTTTGAGCCGTTAAATAAAACAATCTTATCCTGATATCCGTCATCGGAAAGTAACTTCAAGAGATAATTTTGAGTAATCGTGGATTCGGTAAAGATGATAGCTTTTTTCTTAGCCCCCAATTCTTCCGTCATTTTAAAACCTTGCTTAATGGCCGTTAGTAAAGCATCTCCTTTGGAATTTTTCCAAATACTTTTTGCCAAATCACGAAAGTGTTCCAGGTCAATTTTTTCCTGCTTCATCAGCTCAATATCTTCGTCGGTATATTTTACTTTCTTATCTTTAGTATCCTTATCGTCACTGTCGTCCTCTTCGTCATCAATCCATTCATCAGATATTTCCTCAAAGCCTTCAAAGTTTTGATCAAGACCTTCTACACCAATTTCTTCCACGATTTTTTGTTTCTCCGCTTTTTCCGTAAGCTTGCCAAGTTTAAAAACCAAACCATCAAGCGTGCTGGCAATTGCAAAAGACGATGAAGCGAGTAGCTTGCGGAGTATTAAAGTTATAAGTTGTCTTTGGCTATTAGGCAAAGCAAAAAGCTTCGGTCTTTGTAAATAGCCGGACATGCCCTCATAAAGCTCAATTTCCTGTTCAGTCGGAATATAGTTCTGCGTGAGCGGAATACGCTTGGTGTATTTTATATATTCCAAAACCTGTCTTCGAAGTGTGCGAATACAAACTGGTTTTAATCTATTTCTCAGATCAGTAAACATTTCTTGGCGAGGTTCAACCATGCCAAGCTCGCCTTCGTAGACATCCTGCTCGCGAGAAAGCCGAGCGTAGTTAACTTTAAAACTGGTTAGATCGCCAAAAACATGGTCGTCAATAATACTAACAAGACCGTAAAGCTCAAGTAGCGAATTTTGCAGTGGCGTAGCGGTTAAGAGAATCTTGGGAGATTCGGATAACGCCTCTTTGATATCCCTAGCAATTTTATTGCTGGTTTTATAAATATTGCGGAGGCGATGGGCTTCATCGATTACCGTCAAATCCCATTTAACCTTTTTTATGTATGGGGCTTTTGCTCGAGCAAAATGGTAAGAGCAAATGATTATAGTATTTTCTTGTTCAAACGGGTTTAAATTACCGGCGTTGATATATTGATTAAAAGATTTTGTTTCTAAAATAATGGACGGCAAAAAGAATTTTTCTTGAAGTTCAGAATTCCACTGTTTGCGTAGGCTCGATGGCACGATCAATAAAATCTTTCTTTTCCTTTCCGCCCATTTTTGCGAGAGCACCAGTCCGGCCTCAATGGTTTTTCCAAGACCAACCTCGTCAGCCAATATCGCACCCTTAGAAAGGGGCGAGCGAAAAGCAAAAAGTGCCGCCTCAATCTGATGAGGATTAAGATCAACTTGAGCGTTAGAAAGTGTAGATGATAATTTCTCTAAACTATCCGAAGCACAACGCTTGGTCAATTCATAGGCGAAATATTTTGCTTGGTGGTCTGTAATTTTCATATCATAGTCATAATTATGTTTTTGGTGGCTACCGGTTTTCCCGATAATACTCGTAATACTTTTTAACCCGTTCTTCCATCTGTTTGTTTTCGTAAATCGGTAAAATTTCAAAAACCTTTTCCCAATTCAAAGCCGATAAATTATCAAAGTGATAATCTTTGGAAAGGTAAACAACATCTAAAAAGGCACGCTCCGGAGTAGCGATGGAATATGTACCACGATGTTCAATTCCGGTGGGGTGGTCTGTTCGTTCCAGTACTTGATTCTTAATTTTTTTATAAGAATAAAGCTGATCACCAATTTTAACCTCCCGTGTTAAATATGTAGCGACAAAAATTTGTCCGTAAAACTGGAAAACGACTCCGGCTTTGGCAAGCACGGTTTCAAAACTGATATAAGATGGGATAAAGATTTTATTTCCGAGCTCAAACTTATCGTAATTTTTATCTTTAGCGTAAACACCACGGCGGAGAGAGATGAGAGCACCCTTTTTAATGTAGTAACTTATTCGGCGATACATCAAAGCAGGACTAGTTTGGCCATCAGTAAGCAGGTTTACCTCTTTAAAAGTAAAAACCGTTTGCTTTGACCGAAGTATTGAATTCATGATATCTATTTTGGCCATAGTTTTCCTTAAATTTAGAACATTACAAAAAATGTTATGTATAGTTTATATTATATGCTATAATGTATTTTGATGCAAGCCTTAATAATCAGATATAGCCAATCTATATGCGATTATGTCCGCAAACATCCAAAGATTAGTGAATGGATGGCATAAAATGGGTCCCATTCACTAAAAAATGCACTGGGAGTAAGGATTAAGCTTACATCCAGTAAAAATATGACTATGAAAATGAAAAAGGTCACTTTGACCACCAAACATAAATTCAATATCAAGCAGTCTGTGGGAGTAAACACTACCTATCATTTCTCGTTGGGTGTAGTTAAAAATATTGTTGTAACTGCTTTAAAAAACAATGGCATTCAGAATCCGGACGAGATCGTAAACAAACATGATACTGAATTTGCCGAATTAAAAGATAGATTAAATAAAACCGAAGCCTCGTTTGATAATTACAAAAAAGAAACCAATAAGACTATCGCCGATTTAAAAAATGAATTAAAAGAATTGAGCAAGCAAAGCCTAGCTCAGATTGGCCGAGAAATGGCTAAAGGTTTCTACGACCAGAGCCAAAAGATACGGTCCAAACAAAAAACATCTAAAGACAAGCGAATTCTGCTTTGCCTCTCACCGGACGGTGATTTATATTTGGAATCCAATAAACAAAAATGCTACCCAATGAGCAAAGAGAAAATGCGAGAGAAACTAATAAAAGTTTTATGCTCGGCCAAGGGTTTCGTTAAGACGGCTGAATTGGCCGAAATGGTTGGCACTACTACCCAAGCGATCAGGAATTCCAAACTGGAAATAAACGGAAAAGCAGAAAGTCGGATCGGCGTATCTGATCTTATTGTTGGTCGTGACGGCAATGGTTATCGCCTAAATCCAGAATATAAAATAAAAATACTGTAGCGTAATAGTCGGTGTAGTTAATAACTTCAATGGGAGAGCCTGAAATAGGGCTCTTTTTTGTTGGCAAACTACACCCGGACATTATTCCAAGAGATAGGTATGGATTGGCAAAATGTAAATGTGTGAGAGTAAAAAAATGAAATGATATGCCAATCAAACAAAGTGAGAGTTTCAAGACCGCCGATCTGGCATTGATCGCGGTGCTTTTATTATTAATGCCCGAATCTCTTGAGGTCGTGGATCGGACAAATCCGCATAAGGTCCTCTTTGGATTTAAAACTGACCGCAAGCTCGAAAAGCTTATGGACAGTTTTTGGAAACGAGAGCTTGTGGTCGAACCTCAAGCGTTCTTTAACCAAATCAAAATCGCCAAAGCCAGGATCTATGTCCACGAATAAATATGAAGTTAAAACCGGAAACGCTGGAAAAACTCCGAGCGATTCTCAAGAAAGACTTTGGCCAAGAAGTGAATGATCAAGACCTCCACGACATTGCATTCAACCTTGTGAGTTATTACGATGCTCTGTCGCGATTCTACTGGGAGGATATCACGAGCGGTCGAAAGCTTATAGAACCATATGACACAGTACCCGAGCGACAAACCACATAAGATCAGGGATTATCGCGAATTGCCGTTTGCTTACCAAGATAAGCCAGCTTTGCGGTACATGCGACAACAATGGCTCGATAAGCATATAAGCATTGATGCCTACCGGAATCTCCGGAACATGTATCTGGCTTTGACCGAGATTGCCTCCAACAAAGCCAGTCAAACCATAGAGGCGTCCAACAAAACGCTTTTGATTTATTCCGGACTCAAAGACTGGCGAACGATTAAGAATTGTTTGTCCAAACTCGAGGAGTGGGCTTTTATCGCAATCACGAAAACTCGGGGCGAGGACGCCAAGTTCAAGCCCCGAGGTATCACTTTGCTTTCCGTCCTACATCTGACGCAGGGTGGAAACCAATCAGCATCAAAAGCCGGACGGCATAGCACGCAGACTGCCTCCGGTGCAGAAGATATAGAAGATAAGGGATTAAAAGAAATTAAAGAAAATAATAAAGAAATTAACGGCCGGTCAAAGAATTTAAAACTCTTGGCCGAGGCCAGAGCTAAACTCGTAGCCAAGATGACCCTACAAAACAAATGATTTTTGGTTATAAACGGCAACATTGGGCAACGAAATGAGCAAAAAGCCGATAATAAACAATCGTTAAACGATACTAAGTGATACCCAAATGGCTAAATCTGTAGACATAAAAAATGAAAAATATCAGAATGCGATCCGCTTAAAATATGGCGATTTTACTTATTTAGAGATTGCCCGGATGCTTAAAGTCTCTCATGTCAGTGTAAAGAGATGGTTTCGGTCAGATGGCTTACTGAAAGACGAATACGACCGATACGAAAAAGAAAGAAACAGTACTCGTGATAAAGAAATGGATACCATACTGGCGAAATATTCTGTAACTGCGGCCAACATCTTGGTCTCACTTATGGGAGCCAAAAGTGATGCAATGAAATTCCGAGCCGCTAAAGCAATTTTAGACATTGTCAGCGGTCCGCCATCCGAGAACGGTATAAGAGGTGGCCATACAGACGAAGACTATGAGCGAGACTATTATCGCATCACGGAAATACTAGAAAGCGTCAAGAAAAAACAACAAAAATGAGCTGTGGGCAACTCGAGCTTAGCTTGTCCGAAAAAATAGCGTATGTTGTGTCTTGAGACCAAAAGTCGAATTCGAACCTTAGTAAAATTAACAAAATTATGACTATGACAATGCAAAACGAAAATGAATCGATGCGAGCCGTAGGATATGCCCGTGTCTCTTCCAAAGACCAAGAAGACACTGGCTACTCACTACCAGCTCAAGAAAAACTTTTACACGATTATGCCGATAGAAACGGTTTTGATCTGGTAAAAGTTTTTGCCATTCAAGAATCGGCGGCCGGAAAAATCCAACGCAAGATATTCCACGAGATGCTGGACTATGTGACCAAAGCCAAGATCAATACGGTCTTCGTGGAAACCACCGACCGCCTAACCCGTAACTTCGCCGATGTGCCGATAATTGACGAATGGATACTGGCGGACGAAAGACACACAATCCACCTCGTCAAAGAAGGCTGTACACTCCACAAAGACTCCAAGTCGCACGAATGGTTTATGTGGCGAGTCAAAGTGGCCACGGCCGAATATTATATCCGTCTGCTTTCCGAGAATGTGAAAAAGGGACAAAAAGAAAAGCTGGCTCAAGGCTGGCTACCAAGCAAACCGCCACTCGGATATCAAACCACTGGCGAGAAGGGGCACAAAATCCACATCATTGATCCGGACAAATCTCCGCTGGTCAAAAAGATGTTTGACCTTTATGCCTCCAATCGCTACTCAACCAAAAAACTGGCCGATGAAATGCATAAACTCGGCATGCGGTCTCGGGGAGGAAATAAAGTCAGTCACTCACGAGTCCACCAATTACTTGGTGATCCGTTTTATTACGGAATGAATCGCTGGAATGGAAAAGTTGCTCAAGGCGGACACGAACCACTTATAACCAAAGAATTATTCATGCGATGCCAAGACATCATGCATAGTAATGGCACGCCGAAGTACAACAAGCACAATCCATTATTTAAAAATGTCTTCCACTGCGAGGAATGTAAAGGCCGGATAACTTGGGAGATACAAAAAGGCCACTGGTATGGCCACTGCAATCATTATAAAAACTGCCAGCAAAAGGAATGGGTCAAACAAGAGAACATTGACCTGCAAGTAATGGAAAATATCGAACACTTAAGCTCAAAACACGATGAGGCCATAGAGAATATGCTGACTTGGGTCCAAGAGGCTCTCAAAGAAAGCCACGGCGAGGAGATAGAATTCAGACAAAAGGCCACCGGCGAACTCGAGCGACGCTACCAAGTAGCCACGCAGAGACTGGACAAGATCTACGATGATAAGATCGATGGCAAGATTAGTGAGGACTTCTACCAGAAAAAGTACCAGCAATACAAAATTGAACAGGAGGAAGTGCTGGACGGTTTGAATAAGCACAAAAATGCCAACCTCAAGTATTACGATATGGGGTCAACCTTTTTACAAATGGCTAAAGAGGCAAGGAGAATTTATTTGAATCGAAGCACAATCGAAATGGTCGACGACAAGAAACAACTTTTGTCCCTTTTATTTTCGAACCCCATTATAAATGGCAAAAAAGTTGAGATTTCATACCAGAAAGCCTTCAAAATGGTATTTGAACGAGTATCACAGATGTTGGGAGAAAATACAGACAAAAATACAACATTCGAACCGCTAAAAAAGCCCGTAGATAAAGAGAAAAGCAGAGCTTTTGGCTCTGCTCATCCCACATGGCTCCGCGGGCTGGATTCGAACCAGCGACCAAGCGATTAACAGTCGCCTGCTCTACCACTGAGCTACCGCGGAATATTCAATTGTACTTTCATTATATTTAACTTTTTTAAAAAAGCAAACAGCTTATAAAATCCACAATTTGAACAAACACGGGGCTCTTGCAAAAATTTATTTATATAGTATACTCAGAAATAATTGCAAATAACCTCCGGAAAATAATTTTTTATGCCAAATATACAATCAGCAAAAAAAGCTTTGAGACAAAATGCCAGACGCAAAGAGATGAACTTATATTATCTTACTAATGTAAGAAATTTAACACGCGATCTGAAAAAACTTATCACAGAGAAAAAAACGAAAGATGCTAAAGTGATAATTCCCAAGCTTTATAAATTCTTAGACAAGGCCGCCAAACACGGCACCATAAAGAAAAACACTGCCGCCCGCAAAAAATCCCGCTTAACCAAATTGGCAAATAGCTTAAATAAGAAATAAAAAATAAAATCGCCCCACAAAGGGCGATTTTATTTTTTTAACATCGAAGAAACTTTCGAGACAAAAAGTTCAAGCGCTGTCTGGCCATCTATTTGGCCGGTTTTTATTTTAACGTCTAAATCCGTTAAAAGCGTGTGCAGTTTTAAAATTTGATCCATTTTTAAATTTTTGGAAAATTCCATGTATTTTTGCACTACAAATGGTTTCAGCTCTGATTTTTTTATAATCTCTTCTTTTTCACCCCCTTCATCCAGCAAACTTCGCACGATAATAAGATTGCGTAAAAAATATCCTAACATTCCCCAAATACTATAAATCGCCTCATTATCTTTTTGCAAAAGAGCATAAAAAATATCCAAGGCCTGACTGGCGTGACCCGACGCAATAGCGTCAATAGATCTGAAAATGGCATTTTCATCTAAAACGATATGGTTTTCTATCAAGTCTGCAAAATCTTTCTCCTCAATAGGCCGATTTGTTTGTGCTTGAAAATCAGAAAGCATCTGTAAATTATTGGCGATAGTTGAAATATCCGCGCCTGTCTGCAACAGTAAGGAAATTAATTTTGAGTTTAATTTTAATCCCAACCTATTTGCCTCGTCTTCAATAAATGCGCGTAGCTTTACCGGACTTAAGTCGGTGGATTGTTTTGAGCTTTGAGAAAGATTTGCGCTTTGAGTTAAGGCCTCCAAAGTTTTGAAAAGGTCGTGTTTTTTTGATAAATCTTCCCCCGTCTGATTTTCCGCTGTAAAAATCAAAAAGATGTTTTTGTGGTTAATTAAATCATTTTCTTTCATCAAATTATGAATTTTGTCTAGGTTTTCACCTGGAAAATCCTGGACGCTTTGTAAAACGATGAGCTTGTTTTCGCCAAACATTGAAAGGGTTTTTACGGCACTTTCCATTTCATCCGGTAAGAAATTTTCCACGCCAAAAGCATAAAAACCCAAAGATGCCGGATATTTGTTTTTATATTTTTCCGTGTATTCTTGCGCCTTTTTTTGGTTTAAAAACCTTTCTTTTCCGTAAAAATAGTAGATCATGCCATCTTTATTTGATTAATTTTTGGCATCTAGAGCAAAAATGCGCCGAACGCTGATTTAAAACCTTCCTTTGAATAACACCCCCGTCTTTCCTTGAACATTTTTTGTCTGTTTGCCGATACGCTTTAAGATGCAATCCGTATTTTCCTTTTTGTCCGGCAGTATCGCGATAATCGCTCGTGCTTGTGCCACCCAGTTTTGTCGCATAAGGTAAAATTTTGTGGGTTGCTTTAAATATATTTTTTATCTGCGTAGCGCTTAAATTGTTTGAACGAGAAAATGGATTTATTTTTGCTTCCCATAAAATTTCATCTCCATATATATTGCCGATGCCAGAAATCAATTCTTGATCCATTAAAACTGCTTTAATCGGACGTTTTTGTTTTTGGATTGATTTATCAAAATCATTCGCTGAAACTTTCAAGGCGTCAGGGCCCAATTTATCCACGCCGCTTTTTTTAAATATATCTTGCGCGTCACGACCCGCAAAAACATGGGCAAATTTGCGCACATCGGACAAAGCCAAATCGCCACCCCCGCTCAATTTAAATAGAAGATGAATATATTTATTGTAGGGGTCTTTGGAGATTTTTTTATCCTGCGCTAACATTTTACCATCCTGCAAAACAAATTTCCCCACCATAAAATGCCCTGTCATTTTTTGATGCGCCACCATCACAATGCCACCCGACAGGTAAAAAACGATGTTTTTACCGTGGCGCTCAATTTCCTCTATTTTTTTACCAACTACCAATTTTTGAAACGCAGAAAACGGCAGAGGACTTTTGGCAACTTTTTGCCAATCGCTCCAAACCGATAATATTTTTTTGTTTAAAATTTTTCTGCGCAAACCATTTATAGTAGTCTGCACCTCTGGAAGTTCGGGCATGCATACAGAATCTAGAATCTAGGAGTTAGAATCTAGAACATTATTTATTTAGTATGTTTTTATGATAATTCAATTGGCGATTAACTACAAATAATAGACAACTGTTTGTGTCGTCCCTATCTCTTGCAATATATGCGCATATGGTGTACAATGACGAGGAAGAGATTGAGTGCTAATCTCTTTTGAATTAAAATAAATAAAATAATAAATATGAATAATATAGAAAAAATGTTAGCGGACTTAGACCCTAAAAAAGGAGGGGTCTCTAAAAAACCATCATTGGAATCAATGGTCAAAGATCTTGAAAATCAGGCCAGAGCAGGCACCCTAACCAAAGAAAAAGTAACGAGCAAAGTAATGAGCCCCGAAGAGATAGAGGCTCGTAAAGAAATAGAAGCCCTTAAAGGAGAGCTGACAACTCAATTGGAGAAATTAAATCAAGAACATCAAGAAAATGAGGCTGACCGATTTAAGTATTTGGAAGTGCATATCAATGATCTCAATAAACCTGAAGTAGTTGAACATGTGGAAAGTTTAAATAGAAGATTTAGAATTTTTAGGAATCAAATTAAAGGATTGGAAGAAAAACTTAAAAAACTTAGTTAAAAGCAATTAAAAAAATAAGCCCCATTTAGGGGCTTATTTTTTATATTAAATTTTTTCGAATATCTTTTAAAACTTTCAAATCTTCTTCCACCAAATCCGACTCTGTTTCCAAAATAAAATCTTTATCTTTCAAATATGGACGCGAAAGGAGCGCCTCAAACGCAGAAAGCCCCAAAAACCCCTTGCCGATATGTTCATGTCTGTCTTTATGAGAATCAAACTCGGTTTTTGAATCATTTGTATGAATCACCGCCAATTTTTCCAGGCCGATCAATTTATCAAATTTTTTAAAAACTTCATCAACTTTTTCCGCACTTCGCAAATCATATCCGGAAGCAAAAGCATGCTGGGTGTCAAAACATACTCCAACATTTTTATTTTTAATATTTTTCAAAATCCACGCGATTTCTTCAAGTGTGCCCCCGACGACACTGCCCGCGCCAGCAGAAATTTCAATTAAAAATTTAGTTTTACCCTTATATCCTTCAAGAGTTTCGTTGAGGCCTTTTACGACATATTTTAGCCCCTCCTCTTTCCCCGCCTCGCGAGAGCTTCCCAAATGGGTCATCATAGCCGAGGCGCCTAAAAGATCGGCTCTTTCTAGATTGTTTCTCACAATGCTAATTGTGGCATGGCGAATGGCAGGGTTTTGGGAAGCGAAATTTACTATATATGGCGCGTGTATATAAAAATTTGTAAATTTATATTTTTTCAATTCTTTTTTAAATTCGCTCACCGATTTTTCAGAAAGAGACGGAACTTTCCCCATCTGCGGAGGATGAGTAAACATCTGAAACGCTTCACAACCGATATCTTTGGCATTTTTCGGGGCGTTTTGCACACCTCCGGCTATTGATATGTGTGCTCCAAATTTTACCCCGTTAAATAAAATTTTCTTTTGTTTTAAATAAAAAATCATTTGTATTATTATTTGTTTTATTAAATTTTAAGCAAGTGAACTTGAGCAGAAAATTTTAATTTTAAATTTTATATAAAATTTAAAATTATTTAACAGGGTGAATTTCTTCTAACTCTCCCCAATTATCTCCTTCTTTTGCGTCAACGACCACTGGCGCTTCCAACTTATAACTTTGCTCCATTATATTTTTAATGCTGGAAACAAAATCTTTCACCTTGTCTTCTTTTATTTCAAAAACAAGTTCGTCGTGCACCTGTAAAATCATACGAATGTCTTCGGGACTTTGTTTTTCCAAAATATCATCATAAATTTTAATCATCGCCATCTTTAAAATATCCGCCGCCAGCCCTTGAAGCGGCATATTTATCGCCGCGCGCTCTGCCGCCTGGCGAATATGCCAATTTGAAGCATAAATCTCCGGCAGATATCTGCGACGACCCGTGAGCGTCTCCACATATCCTTTGGCCTTAACTTGATTTTTTAAATTCTCCACAAGCTGAGCGACCCCCTCAAATGTTTTAAAATACTGTTTTATAAATTCGCCCGCTCTTTCGCGCGAAACACCCGCCGCCTCTGAAAATCCTTGCGCGCTCATGCCATAAAGTACTCCGAAATTTAAAATTTTTGCCTCTCTGCGCAAAGCTGACGTCACTTCTTTTTCGGAAACACCCTCAATTTCCGCTGCGGTCATCGCATGAATATCTTTTCCCTCCTTAAATATCTGGAGCATTTTTTTATCGTGCGCCAAAGATGCCGCAACCCTAAGCTCTATTTGTGAATAATCAAAAGACACAAGCTTGTAGCCTTTTTGCGCCACAAAAGCCCGCCTGACGGCTGTACCCCAACTAGAGCGAGTAGGAATATTTTGCAAATTAGGATTGTCTGAAGAAAGCCGCCCAGTGGCCGTGCCCTCCTGATTGAAATTTGTGTGAATTCTTGAAGACGTGTCCACCAAAAGAGGCAGGGGCACGACATAGGTGGTTTTTAATTTTGTCATTTCGCGATATTGAAGTATCCAATCAATTATTTTGTGCTTATCCTTTAATTTTTCCAATTCCGACGCCTGCGTGGACAACACGCCGCCCGGCGTTTTGCGCAAATCTTGGGTTTCAATTTTTAATTTTTTAAATAAAATTTCAGAAAGTTGCTTGGGTGAGCTGATATTAAACTCCGTGCCCGCCAATTTATAGATTTCCTTTTCGGATTTTTCAATCTCTTTGTCTATTTTTTTATTAAGATCTGCCAAAATAGATTTATCTAAAGCTATGCCGCGCTTTTCCATTTGATAAAGAACGATGCTCAGAGGCTGTTCAATTTTTTGTAAGACATCTTGCAGATTTATTTGAGAAATTTTTTCTTCCAAAATGTCGCTTAACCTAAAAAGATGGGCTGTTGTGTCGTGAATACTTTCCAGTTTTTCTTTGGTGTGTGAAAAAAATATTTTCTCTAAACTATAATCGCGCTCTCCTGGGCGCAAAATCCAAGCGGCAATTTTAATGTCAAAAAAATCAGCATGGCGAATTTTTGGATGTTTTTCCAAATCGCAATTTCCGACGTGGAGCAACTCTTTAAAATCAAAAACTTTCAGCTTCAACTCGCCGCTGTTTAATTTTTGCCAAAATTTATCAAAGGGGAAATTTTCCTGGGGAATTTCAAAGGATTCTTTTTTATCTCCTAAATCAAGCAAGGTGAAAATTTTATCGTCATGGCAAAAAATCCCTACCTTTTCACATTTTTCAAGCTTTTTTTCAAAATCAGAATCGCTTTTAAAGTTTTTAGACGATTTTTCAAAAATGTTTTCTTGTTTTACAGAAGAGACAGGAGATATTTGCGGACTTTCAAATAATTTCTCTTGGGAGTTTAAGCGTGAAATCAAACTGAAAAATCCCATCGATTGTATGAATTTATAAAGCTTGTCGTTTTGCAAATCTTTCTCGCTAAATTTAGAATCCTCCAGTTTGAATTTTACGGGAACTTTTGAATTTATTGTGGCAAGCTCTCGGCTGAAAAATGCCTGATCTTTATTTTCTTCCAACGACTGGCGCATCTTAGGCTTAATGATTTTTTCCGCCTTGGCATCTTTTTTCTTACCTGTAAGATATTTGTAGATTTTTTCTATGTTTCCGAAGTGTTGCAAAAGCGCAGATGCCGACTTGTCGCCTATGCCCGGCACTCCCGGGATATTGTCTGATGGGTCGCCTTTTAAACCTTTAAAATCAGCCACCTGCGAGGGAGTTAGCCCGTATCTCTCTAAAACCTCTTTTTCTCCATAAATCATTGCATCGCTCACGCCTTTTTTAAATGTATAAACTCGCACATTTTTCTCTACCAGTTGCAAAGTGTCCATGTCGCCGCTTAAAATAATCACCTCAACATCTTTGTGTTTTTTAGAAACCAATGATGAGATCGTGCCTATCACGTCATCCGCTTCAAATCCTTGTTTTTCATAGGCTGGAATATTTAAAGCGCCCACCACCTCTCTAATCAATGGCAATTGTTTTACCAGATCATCATCCATTTTTGGACGATGAATTTTATACTCGGCAAATGCTTCATGGCGAAATGTCGGGCCAGCTAAATCAAAAGTCGCTGCCACAAAATCCGGTTTTATTTCTTTTAAAACCCTAAGCAAAATACTAATAAATCCATAAACAGCGTTCACCATCTCGCCCTTGGGGTTAGACATAGGAGGCAAGGCATGATAAGCGCGATGAATAAGCCCGTTTGAATCTAAAAGTAGAAGTGTTTTTTTATTTTTTGTTTCTTTCTCCATAATTTCTCACAAACACAACAACATTCTTACATTCTCAAGAATATTGGAATGTTAGTTCAGGGTTATCTTTCTCTCATTTTCATCCAGCCACTCAAATTCTATCCAGAGCGTATTTTTAGGCATAATGTCTTTTATGATATCGGCCCACTCCACCACGACTATATTTTGGCTGTCTTTTATAATTTCTTCAAATCCCAACCTCAAAATTTCTTTTGATGATTTTACGCGGTAAGCGTCTAGATGGTAAAAGTCTTTCCATGGAAATTTTTTGCCTGAAAGCGGATAGCTTTGCATCAAAATAAATGTAGGGCTTAAAATCTCTTTTTTAATGCCCAAATTTTTTGCCAAACCCTGCGTAAAAGATGTTTTGCCTCCGCCCAAATCTCCAACAAGCCCCAAAACCGCCGCATTTTTCCTGCTTTGTTTTTTAGCGATTTCAATGGCTTTTTCAGAGAGATTTTGAGTTTCTTTTAAATTTTTTGTATGAAAAATTTTCTCCATAAACTAATTGAATTATATCATAGACGAGACGCTTTCTAAATAAAAAACCCGACTCATTGAGTCGGGTACATGCTTATTAATTACCATCCTCCTTGTTCTCCGTATCCTTGAGCCGCTAAAACGACGCCCTCAATATTGCCTTCACGTAATTCTTCAAGCGGAGTCTTTTTTAAACTCTTAGCCTTGCAAAAGAAAAACATAAATTTTCTCCAATTATCATCATCAACATTAACATTCTCCCTTAGTGCTTCTAGGACATCCTTAAATCCTTCAATCTGCTTGCCTTCTTTTTCGTCAAATTGCCAACGAGGATAAACATTTTTAAAAAAATTCGGATTTCTTGGGAACACCCTCACCTTAACCGCAAGCAAAAGTCCTTTCGTGCGAAGCCGAAAAACTTCATCAGAAGAAACATCTAATAGTGTTGCCACTTCTTCGGCGGGCATTACTCCACCTTCCATTTTAAGAAGTTTTTTTGCCAGCACACGCCCACGACGCAAGGCCTTGGTTATTTCCGGATATGGATCTTTCTTTTTTGAGCTCACTTTGTTCTCCTTTTTAAAGAACTTAACTGCATAATAAATGTGATACTCAAATATGTCAATTGAACACATAAAATATTGACTTCTGAAGGCGCCGATACTAAACTACCCTCTTAAGTATAAAGACCCAAAGAGCATATTGCGCAAAAATCAAATTATATGCCCTATATAACAGATGAACAAAAATATAAATTGAACGACATTTTGGATAAAAGCCAACAGGTTTTTATCATCCCTTCGCCAACACAGGAAGAGAGTATTTACGCGTCAGGATTTCTCTCTAATCTTCTTCATAAAGAAAATAAAAAATCTTTTGTCTGTCTGCCTGACAGCCACATAGAAACTTTCAAAAAAATCTCGCACTCTTCAACGCTTCTGCCGCACCAAGCGAATGCTGAGGTGGCCTTAACTGTAAATTTAAATCAGAAAAATCTTAAAGGATTGAGGTACGAAAAAAATGGCAATGACCTGACGATATTTTTTGAGGGACTTTTATCTCCTCTGAAAAAAACCGACATTCTGCTGAGCAATAATTCTTTAATTAATGCGCTACAACAGCAAGCGCCAGATCTTTTCATAGTACTGTGCGATGATGGTCTCGATTTTTTAGAGCAATCACTACCGGACGACTATCCCCAAAAACCGATTATCACCATCAGCCACTCTTCTTATATAAAACAAACAAAGTCAGGATTTTTTATAAATGATTCAGATGCTAAAAATTGCACACAGGTCGTCTCTGATATTTTTTCCTGGAGATTAAAACCTGAGACCACATCTCTGGCTTCTCCGACTTCTCCCAAACAAAATCAGAGACAGATTTTGGGACGACTGCTGGCGCGCACAATTTTTGATGCTTCGTCTTCCACTACTTTGGGAGTAATTACTCGATCAGATTTAGAAAAAACCCAGACAAGCTTTGACGATGTGGTAGAAATACTTGATCTATATAAAAATTTAAGCGCTAAATCAAAATTTGTGTGTATTTTAATTCAAGAACCGTCCGGCCAACAGGTTTTGGGAATTTTAGAAACCCCTTCCTCAGTAAAAAATCAGGTTTTGGGCATTTTGGGCCCTTCGACGGGTTCGGCGCACTCAGGGCAAGACCGCTCGGAACGAGAACAAAATCAGACAGTTACTTTCAGCGCCGGACAGATGAAAAATAAAGAGGATATGAGATTTATAGTAAGAGATATTTTACAAAAACTTTCTTGCGTGTAGGTTGATGAGTTAAAATTTTTTTAAATAACAAAATCCCCCAGTCCTTTTGGTTTATCACCAAAAGGACTGGGGGATTATTTTTTATGAATTTTCAACGCCGCTTCCACTCTTTGGAGGATCGCCGTCTTTAGGCTTGTCCTTTGTCGGAAAATATGCGCCGAGCCTCAGCCCAGTCTCGGAAACGAGCATATTGGGTGGAAAAACTGGACGAGCGCCGATTTTTTTTGGACAAGCGTCACCACAACGGCAATCTTTTACGCCACAACAGCCTTCTTGCAAATTCGCTTGTTCACTTGAGATACTTGATGCGCTTTTTTGAAGAAGAATATCGCCAATGAGCGCGCCACAACTACAAAGAAAAAGAGCAAGACTAAAGGCGAAAAAGTCACGAAAACCACCCTTCACATCTGACACGTTTATAAAAACGTAAACCAGAATAGACATCGTAAACGAACCTATAATCATCTCAAGCTTACGCGTTTTACTTTCCGATTTAAAACAACCCACAACAACCGTCATAACCAATGCGGACCAAATCGCTAGAAGAGAAAATGCAAGTGCGTGTATCGCCAAGAAACTTAGCATGCCCTTCCTCCTTTTTTAAGGAACAACTCCGTCGCCTCGGAACCGCTCCGAGGACTTGATAAAAAGTTACCATAATCATCTAAATTAGTCAATATTAAAAGGTAGGGCGGGACCTGAGCCTGTCCGCCGGCCCGCTTCACCATAGCTTCGGCGAGAAAAATTGAAAACCACTGTCATTTGGGTTATTATTAAGTTACTGAAAAGAAAAAACCAGTTAAGCTAAGATTCTAAGTTTAAGATTTGAGATTTAATTTTTTAGATTTTAACATATGACTTTAAATAAATTCAGCAAAACCAAACAACAAACAAAACTTGAGGAGCTTCGTAGGCGAGAAGAAGAAGAGAGGACACAGGAACGCGCCCAAAGCGCAGGCTTGCCCTATGTTGATTTGTTGCACACGCCCATAGACCTGGAGGCATTGGCTTTGATAAAAAAAGAGGAGGCGGAAGAAAGCGCTTTAATTATCCTAAAAAGGCAAGTTAAAAAAATCTGGGTAGCGGTAGAAGATCCTGCGCGCCCCGCCACTCAAAAAACCTTAGAGGGTCTTAAAAAAGATCAGGGATTTGATATAAGCCCTTTCTTGGCCTCCCCTTCTTCCATAAAAATAGGGTTGAAAAGATATGAATCCGTAGTGACTCCCTCGGCGCCTTTGCAGGAAGAGTGGTTTTTGGATAGCTCAGAATTAGATGAGTTTCAAAAAAATATAAAGACCTTAGAGGATTTAAAAAAACATATAACCACGGCATCTATCACAGACGTATTAAATGCGATACTGGCTGGAGCGCTTCACTCCAAGGCGTCAGATGTTCATTTTGAGCCAGAACACGACGTTCTGAGATTACGCTACAGAATAGATGGCGTCTTGCAAGATATAGCGGAGTTTTCTAAAGACAACTACAACCAAATACTTTCCCGCGTAAAACTTTTTGCCAAATTGATTATCAATGTGCACAACATCGCCCAAGATGGACGCTTTGCGATTTTTATACAAGAAAAAGGCACCACTATAAATACCGTCAATGTCAGGGTCTCTATAATACCTGAACATTTTGGAGAGTCTATCGTAATGAGACTATTGACGATGGATGTTTCTAAATTGAAATTGGAAAGCTTAGGATTACGCCCTGAGGCATTAAAAATATTAAGGCTTGGACTTGAAAAAACAAACGGAATGATTTTAACCACCGGACCAACAGGCGCCGGAAAAACCACGACTCTATACACAGCCATTCAGGAGGTAAATAAGCCTGGCATAAAAATAATAACAGTAGAAAATCCAGTAGAATATAAAATAAAAGGCGTCGTACAAACACAAGTAGACGAAAAGGGTGGATATACTTTTTCCAACGGACTGCGCGCTGTAGTTCGCCAAGATCCCGACATCGTACTTGTAGGAGAAATTCGCGACAATGAAACCGCCTCTATCGCTGTACAAGCATCCTTGACCGGACACTTGGTACTTTCCACGCTTCATACAAATGAAGCGGCTGGCACAATACCCAGACTCGTAGATTTAGGTGTAGATAAAAAAACCCTACCATCTTCTTTAAGTGTGATTATGGCGCAAAGATTAGTAAGACGGCTTTGCCCTGATTGCAAAGAAAAATATGAGATCGACGAAAAAACTCAGGAAGGAATGACGAAGACTTTTTCTATAATCTCCCCCCGCGCTAAAGTTGAAATACCAAAAAGCATTAGCAGGGCATGGAAAGCCAGAGGTTGCGAGAAATGTTTTGGTTTGGGATATTCGGGACAGATAGGAATATATGAAATATTTTCGATGGATAAAAAAATGGAGGATCTGGCACTTCGGGGAGCAACTACGTCTGACATAAGAATGGCAGCAATAGATCAAGGCATGGTGACAATGCTTCAGGACGGACTTTTTAAAGTAATTGATGGTATTACAGATTTGGATGAAGTATATAGAGTGGTAGGTGGATTGGAATACGTCGAAATTTTATTTGCTGAATTAATTTCTCAAACTTTAACTCGTGGCGTAAAAATTACCGAGGATGAAGAGAAAAATATCAAAGACGCACTAAAAGAAAAAGATGGCCTGAAAAAATTGATAGAAGATTCTTCAAACGAAAGAAAATTGGCCTTGGTTATGGCTGGGGGCATAAAATCACGCGCCACTGACGTTCATGTGGAGGCAGAAAAAAATACTGGCAAGATAAGATATCGCGTCGATGGCATGCTACAAGACGTAGCCGATATTCCAATGAATGTTTTTCCTTCATTAATCGGTGAGATAAAAATACTTTCAGGACTTAAAACTGAAATTAAAAATCAGATTCAGGAGGGTAGATTTAATGTAAAATTTAAAGACAAGGCGCAAGATGTGCGCGTTTCTATAATTCCAGGCGGCTACGGTGAAACGTCTGTGTTGAGAATACTTTCAGGCGGCATCGCCAGTTTGACCTTGAAAGATCTGGGCATTGATGAAGAAAATCTTTCATTGCTTCAAGAAGAAATCAAAAAACCAAACGGCATACTTCTTTCGACAGGTCCTACTGGTTCAGGAAAAACGACCACGATGTATTCTGTTTTGAATATCTTAAATAGTCCAAATGTAAAAATAATAACCATTGAAGACCCGATAGAATATACGCTTGAAGGAATCACTCAGACACAGGTAGATGAGTCCAAAGGATATACTTTTGCCTCTGCTTTAAAGTCTCTACTTAGACAAAATCCAAATATTATATTGATCGGAGAAACCAGAGACGAGGAAACGGCGCAAGCCGCCGTACAAGCATCCTTGACGGGGCACTTGGTGCTTTCGACGCTACACACAAACGATGCCGTAGGCACAATCGCCCGTTTACGCAATATGAAAATTTCTACTTCTGACATCGCTTCAAGCATAAACGCGGCGATCGCTCAACGTCTAGTAAGAAAAGTTTGTCCAAAATGCTCCGTTTCACAAAAATTAACAACCAAGCAAGAGGGTGTGGCCGAAAAAGAACTAGAAAATCTACCTAAGGACTTTAGGTCAAAAATTTCTAAAGATATTAAAAAGCCCCACGAAGCGCCTATAGCTAAAGGATGTGAATATTGTAATTTCACGGGATACTTTGGACAGATCGGACTTTTTGAAATCTTAATTCCCAATGACGAATTCCGTTCATTGATATTAAAAGAAGCCCCGTCGCAGGAGCTTGAAAAAAAGGCTGAAGAAATAGGAATGATAACTTTAAGGCAGGATGGAATCATTAAAATCCTCAAAGGCCTCACGACCTGGGAAGAAGTAGAAAGAGCGTTGGGAGAAGAATAAAAATCATAAAAAATCTGCCCGGTAAACTGCAGACGAATACCCGCCAATGATAACGGGACTTAGGAAAGTTTCGAGGAGTACCCCAGTCGGAACCAGCGTATCCGGCCTAAAAACTTTCCCATGAAAACGCTTTGAGCGTCTTCCTCATCTGCAGATCACCAAGCAGATTTTTTGTATGCTGATTGACCTGTATGAATAAAAATCTTAGAATTTAGATAGGCGACTGGGGGTTTAAAAGCGCTGGTTTTTATCTTGCTAACAGTATATCATAGAAAATAACGCTTGTCAACCCCATCACTAATTTTACAATTATTTATCGCTGGCCAGATGTAATTTAAATTTTTTCTTAAATTTCAGCTTGTGGCGCTTGCCCGAATAGGGCGGGGCTATCCGCCCTCGCGCCACACTTTAAATTATTGGTAAAATTGGTGAGGGGTTAAAACCCCAAGAGCATTTTCCGACTAAGCCCACCCTGTGGCAAAATTGCCTTATAAAATACGTGAGAGAGATTATATATTATATTAAAAACCAAATCAACCATGGAGGAAGAACAATTACCAAATTCTCCGCAAAATAGCAGCCTAGATCAATCTATTGATACTATTTTAAGACCCAAAAAATGGGAACATTATGTCGGGCAGGAAAAAGTAAAGGCCCATTTAAAAATCGCCATTGATGCCGCCAAAAAAAGATCGGAGGCCCTAGAACATGTATTGCTTTATGGTTCCTCTGGCCTTGGCAAAACTACTTTGGCAAACATTATCGCGCGCGAGCTGGGCTCTCAGTTCCATTCAACATCTGGCGCGGCGATTGAAAAAGTGGGGGATCTGGCGGCAATACTGACCAATTTGGGAGCGGGCGATATTTTATTTATAGATGAAATCCACCGCTTGAATAAAATGATAGAAGAGATTTTGTATCCAGCGATGGAAAACAGAGTTTTGGATATAATTTTAGGCAAAGGACCTTCGGCTAGGACAATACAGCTTGAGCTTCAACCTTTTACATTAATAGCCGCCACCACACAGGCCGGGAAATTATCCGCGCCCTTAAGATCGCGCTTTGGCTTAAACGCGCACTTGGAATTTTACAGCACACAGGAAATTCAAAAGATTTTGGAAAATTCATCGCGACTTTTAAATATAAACATTGAGCCCGAGGCGTTGAGAATAATTGCGGCCTCTTCCCGCTCAACACCACGCATCGCCAATAGAATATTAAAAAGGGTAAGAGATTTTGCCGAAGTAAAAGGTAAAGATTTGGTCGTAGCCAATTTAGCTCAGGAAGCACTGGATCTTTTAGAAATAGATGAAAGGGGGCTGGAAGCAACAGACAGGAAAATTTTGAGCACATTGATAGAAAAATTTTCCGGCGGACCTGCCGGAGTGCAAGCAATCGCGGCGGCTACCAATGAAGACGAAAACACGATTGAGGATGTTTTTGAGCCATACTTAATGCAGTTGGGATTTTTAATGCGCACATCTCGCGGAAGAGTGGTGACAGATTTAGGATACAAACATCTAGGACTTGAAAATGCAAATAAAAACAATCAACAGGATATTTTTAATGTCTAAATTTTTATGGATTTATTTAATATAATAAAAATTTTTCAAAATTACTTGATGTACGCCGCGTGGATATTTTTGATGTTTTGTTTCATTTACATTTTATATATCAGCAAATTACTTTGGGATCTTCATACTTTATCCCTAACTAAAAAAATGGTGTTTTTTTCTATTTTTGCGGGAGTATTTTTATTTTTAGGAATAATATTACTAATAGTTATTCGATCAATTTAATCTTATGAAAATAACCTTAAACCCGAATGAGATTATTATAAAATCTGCCCATAGACACGTTATTGGTGTTTTTTTGAGAATACTTCCTCATTTGTTGACTTTGATTATTTTATTAATTTTATTATCTTCAACTTTATATCTAGACACCCTGTCCAATGATTGGCTTTTGGCGCTGGCTCCCATTTTTAGATTCATGATCGCTGTCGGGCTAATAATTGACTGGCTCGCCTTGGGCACCATGATAATGTTGGAATATTTTTTAACATCTTTTATTTTAACCAATGAGCGAGTGATAAAAATTAGACAGGAGGGTATTTTCTCCAAATCAATTTTTATCAGTGATATAGACCGCGTACAAGATATACATGTTGAACAAAAGGGCGTCATTGCTCATTTTTACAATTTTGGCACTATACGCGTAACTACCGCATCCGAAGTGGGCGAAATATTTTTTAATGAACTTCCCGACCCCGCTTCGTTTCAAAAAAATATCTTTGATGCTATAAATGCGCATGATAATTTAAAAAATAATCAAAATATCATACAGCAGAAATAGTTACTTATTATGATTCAAACCAAGGCGTTAATATTGCACGCAGATAAGAAAAGTGCAGATAGTTTTAAAAGGGTCTTTTTTGGAGCTCTAATTTTATGCGCTTTGAGCAATTTTGTAGTTTTAAACGCGCGCGCTTACAGCTTGGTAATTTCGGAAATAATGTATGACGCACCATCTCCGGGAAGCGACACAGGCAGAGAGTGGGTAGAGATAAAAAATATAGGCGACAGCGCGGTTAATATCGTGTCCGGATCAGGTGCCGGGTCTTTTAGATTTTATGATGGCTCAAATCATTATTTAAACGATCCAACAATGGGATCGTTAAATATTAATCCGGGAGAATTTTTAGTTGTTGCCCAAGCCACATCTACTTTTCTAACAAGTTATCCAACTTTTTCTGGGAATTTAACTAAATCAGCTATAAATTTAAATAACACATCCGCTACTTTAAAAATAATAGATGGCAACGGAAACACACTGGATGAAGTCATCTATCAAAATGCCTGGGGTGGAAATGGCAACGGAAAATCTTTATCAAAAATAAATCTTGCTGGAGACAATAATACACCTTCTAATTGGCAGGATAGTTTGCAAACAGGCGGAACTCCTGGTCAGGAGAATACTTTTTCAAACCCCAGTCCGTCGCCCAGTATTAGCCCCAGTCCATCGCCCAGCCCGCCTGTGTCTCCCTCGGCATTATTATCGCCCTCACCCAGTCCCACGCCCTCTCCAAGCGCAATACACTCACCCTCGCCGTCCTTTGTGCCAAGTCCAAGTTATTCGGCTCCCCCGTCGGCCAGCTTGTCTCCTGCGCCCCAAATAACTCCCGCCCCCTCCTTGGCTTACCCAAATTATACTTACCCTTCTTTTCCGCCAATAGGCGGGCCTTCGTCATCTCAAGGCGCAATCCCATCATTCAAATCTCCAAATACAAACAATAACGAATCTCTTTTAAACGTCTACGGACTCAAGTCTGGAAGTTCTTCATCTACAAATTTAAGCGCTTCGCAGGACAAGCTCTCGGATAAATTAGAAAATTTATTTTCGTCTAATAACCTTTTTCAAAAATTTTCATCCTTACCTAAAAAAACCATGTTCTGGGGGTTTGTTGTTGCCGGAGTATCAGCCGCCGCCGCTTTCTTTCTATTTTTGAAAATTTAATTTTAGAGGGCGCGGAGATTTATCGACATTGGAGCCTAAAAATGATAAAATATAAATTATGATGGGTATAAATAAAAAATTTTTAGCCTTCGCTCTAACCTTGGCCTTTGGACTCCTAATAGCTGGCGGAGTTTCAGCTGTGAGTTGGTTACCCTTGGTTCCTTGTGGGACATCCGCCCAAGGATATACGCCTTGCACTTTTTGCGAAATTCTTCATCTGACTAAAAATATATATGATTTTCTGACTTTTGAGGTAACGCCGGCTTTGGCCTCGGTAATGGTGGCGGTCGCCGGGTTTTTTATACTTACAGCCGGTGATTCTACCACAAGACTTGAGACGGGAAAAACTATTCTAAAAAGCGTAGTGTTTTCTTTGTTAATAATCTACTCCAGCTGGCTGGTGATAAATACCGCTTTAACTATTTTTGCAAAACCAACAGGCGGCGGAGGATTTTTCTCTTTCACCTGCCAAGCGCCACCTACGCCAGGAAGTTTAAATAATACTGGTAGCCCTGATGGATCGCCCAAGCCAAGCCTTAGCGGATCATCCAATTGTCGATACGATAACCCTAATTATGCCTCTGCCTGCACCCAAATATCAGGCATAACAGTTCAAGTTCGACAAGATAAGCCTTATACGAACTCCGGGGCAACCATCTCTATGATCCCGGTCGCCAAACAACTTGGAGGCATAGTAAGCGGCGCCTTGGGATACCATAGCTCAAGATCATTTCACCAAACTGGCTGCGCGCTAGATTTTTCCGGTTTTTCTCAGTCAAACGCCTGTAGCTTTATGCAACAAGCAGGAAATATTGTTGGTCCTTCTCGTATAAAAAATGAGTATTCATTTGATTGTCCAGGATATCCAGCCAGCGCATCCTCGCAATCAACAGGAGGACATGTTCACATAACCACCTGTAGTGTTCGACCTTAATTTCTATGAAAAAAAATACAATAACATTAATTCTTTTGACTTTATTCTTTTTTTCTTCGGCCACACAATTATTTGCAGCCGAGCAATATCAAGGATCTTTTTTGCTGCATCTTTATTATGAAAATGGAAATTTGAGATTGGACGGAGAGGAGTTTTCAGAGCTCACAATAGAGCCGTCCACTGCCAATTTTGTTTCTCCTGCCAGGTCTTATGCCCTATACACCGCTTCGCTTTATGACAAGAATAACAACCTATTAATTTCAGCAAGAGTAGACCAACGCGGAAGTAATTCAGAAATAAAAAATGGCGTTGTAACGATTGTTACACCTTTTGACGAAAAAACTGATCGTGCGGAAATCTCTAACGAAAATGGAAAAAAAATGATTTCTTTATCAATTTGGAATTTGTGTAATTATAATAAAACCTGCGAGGCATCTTTAGGAGAAACAAAAGTTAATTGTCCCAGCGACTGCGAACTAAAGCCGGGCGCCGTGTCTTTGTCGCCCACACCATCTATCAAGCAAGCTCCTTCATCTTCTGGAAATAGTTTTGTGATTGTGGTTTGGGTTATTTCAGGAATTGTTCTTGTGTCGGGACTGGCGATGATTTATATAGCCAAAAAAAGACAAAATCAATAAAGAAAATAGTAAGCGGGATCTGTAAAATTTTTATAAACTTCTATTTGCTAGATTCTAACTACTTACATATGTCTGGACATTCTAAATGGTCACAAATTAAAAGAAAAAAGGGAGTTGAGGATGTAAAGAGAGCCAAGGTTTTTACCAAAATGGGCCAAGTTATAGCTCTTGCGGCGCGTGAAGGTGGAGGTGACGCATCGTCCAACGCCAAGTTGCGCCTGACCATAGATAGGGCTCGCGCGGTAAATATGCCCGCCTTAAATATTGAACGGGCTATTGATAGGGGTGTTGGCAAAGGAACAAGCGCCCAACTTCAAGAAATTTTACTTGAAGGATATGGCCCGGGCGGGACCGCTTTAATAATTGAAGCCATCACAGATAATAGAAATAGAACCATTCCTGAGATAAGGCATGTTTTGGAGCTTAGCGGAGGAAAAATGGCCAACGAAGGTTCTGTTTTGTGGATGTTTGAAAAAGTAGGAAAAGTGCTCGTTGATCCTGAAAATAAAAATCATGAAGATTTAGAGCTCGAGGCCATAGAAGCCGGGGCGGATGACGTTTTTGATTTTGAAGAAGAAATTTTACTGGTCACAAATCCCCAAAATACCGAGGTGTTGAAAAAAAACGTGAACGACTTAGGAATTAAAGTAAAATCTTCGTCTTTGGGTTTTGTGCCGAAAAACTTGGCCACTATAAACAAAGAGGATTTAATAAAAAACGAAGAACTTATAGAAAAACTCGAGGATATGGACGACGTTCAAGAGGTAACGACCAACATGTCGGCCACCGATTGATTTTATTTAACTATAATTATGAGATATTTAGGAATTGACCCAGGAACAACTTTGGTAGGATATGGAGTTTTGGATAAGCAAAAAAACATCTTATCTTTAGTATCATATGGGTGTTTGGATTTGCCCAAAACAAAAAAACAAAATGAGCGGCTTTTTTTTATAAAAAACAAACTGCAGGAATTATTAAAAAAATATAAACCTGATCTTGTTTCAATGGAAAAAATATTTTTTCAAAAAAATGCTAAGACGGTAATTGAGGTTGCTCAAGCCCAAGGAGTGATGTTGGCAGAGTGTGAAAGTTTTGGCCTGCCCATTTATATGTTCACGCCCCTTGAGGTAAAAATAGCTGTGACAGGATATGGCAGGGCAGAAAAAAAACAAGTCCAACAAATGGTTAAGGTAATTTTAAAAATGTCAGAAATCCCAAAACCGGACGACGCCGCAGATGCGATAGCTATAGCCATTTGCCTAGCACAAACAAATGTAAACCTAAAAAGGTAAAAGCATAAGTTTTCCACTTTGAATTTTATACAACCCCCCCCACCTACGTGTAGGTGGGGGGGGTTTAAACTACACTATTTCTTCGTCCTCTAGTTCGTCGTCCGTATCAGGATCGTCTATTGAAAATTCGCCATCATCATCTTCGTCATCTGACACTTTTTTTGTTTTTTTAACGCTTGTACCACCATCCAGATCACTATTTTCGCCACTAGAACCCCATCCAGCCATTCCATCTTCATTTAAAGCGTCATCTTGTTGGTCTTCTGCCATAATTTATGCTAAACCCCCACACCTAATTAACACGCAAAGTATTAAAATTTAGGTAACATTTTCCCAAAAATCTTAATTAAAGGTTTTGTATTAATTAGGTGTGGGGGTAAATTATTCTAAGTTTTAGCAAGTAAAAATGAATGTGTCGACCTTTGGTCCGGCATCTTCTTGTTTTGCTACATATTAAACTCCAAGAAACACCGTTCTTTATCGCCTGTCTTTTTGTAAATAAAATTATTCAGAAGGTGCCGGATTATTTTAATTTTAAACGCACAAATCTCCTGGAGCCCACCCTCAAAACATCATTTTCGCTTATTTTAGCAATCTCTTGCCAATTGTCAATTACTTTTTGGTTGAGCGACACCCCTTTTTGTAAAATTAATCTTTTAGCTTCAGATTTTGATGAGGCTAGTCCTGTCTCAACTAAAATATCCACGATATTTTGAGATTTGACTTTTATTTCTGGCATTTCATCTTCGCTGGGCATTTCTTTCTTGCTGAAAGTTTTTATAAAATATTCTTGCGCTTTTTTAGCGATGGATTCCGAATGATACATTTTAGTAATTTCATAAGCGAGTTTTAGTTTTAAGTCACGCGGATTAATGCCATTTTTTAGATCGGTTTCCATTTTGTGAATTTCGTCCATTGATAAATAAGTGCAATCAATAAAACATTGAATTATCGCTTCGTCTGGCAAAGTCATTGTTTTACCAAACATTTCATTAGGTTCATCATTTAACGCTATGCCCGTGCCCAAACTTTTGCTCATTAATTTTTCACCTGTTACAGGATTTTCTAGCAAAGTGGAGGCAATGACAAACTTTTCTCTGCCTTGATAAATCTTTACTAAATTCCTACCAGCCAACATATTGAACGTTTGATCGGTTCCGCCAAGTTCAATGTCGGCATTTAACGCCACACTATCATAGCCCTGCATCAACGGATAGAAAAATTCATGCACATATAAAGGTTTGTTTTCCTTAATGCGCTTTTCGAAAATATCTCTTTCAAGCATTCGTTGAACCGTAAAATTAGACGCCAAAGCAACCACGTCTTCAAAATTTAATTTTGCCAGCCATTTGGAATTAAATCTTAATTCTACCGGGTTTTTTTTATCGGAAAAATTAAGAATTTTGCCAATCTGTTGCTTGAAAGTTTTAAGATTTTGCAAAACTTCCTTTTTAGTTAAATGCTTGCGAGCGGCACTTTTATCGCTGGGGTCTCCAATCATCGCGGTAAAATCTCCGATTAAAACTATAATTTTATGCCCTAATTCATGAAATCTTTTTAAAATTATGTAATTAGTAGAGTGTCCTAAATGCACATAGGTGGCAGTTGGATCTATGCCCACATAAATTCTCAATTTTTTGCCGGATTTAAGAACGCCTTCCAAAGATTTTTTATCTGGATATACCGTATCAATTGACCTAGTCAACGCTTCTTCAATTTTAGCCACATCTATCTTTGTCATATTTTTTGAGTTTAGATGAATTTAGAATATCATAATTTTAATATTTCCGCAACGATATACAAACATTTTTTGACGTAATAAAAAAGAGAGTCTCTTTATTTACCAGAACAAGCCTTGAAAAAGAGCTGTTTTTGGTTAGAATTAATATATTATGAATATCCTCAAGAAATTTAAAAATAACGTGTTTGGAAATAAAAACATTTTTTTTGTTCTGTCCCTGTTTTTGGTTACAATCTGTTTAATTTCTGTTTTGATATTTTTGGTATACCTAATAAAAACGCTTCCGGATCCCGCTCAAATAAGTAGCCGCTCTATAACACAGTCCACTAAAATATATGACCGCACAGGCAAAATTCTTCTTTATGATGTGCATAAAGAAGAAAAAAGAACGGTAGTAAACTCTGAAAATATCAGCCAATTTCTAAAAGATGCCGTAGTGGCTGCCGAAGATGGTGGTTTTTATAGTCACAGCGGCATAAGCATATCCTCCATAATAAGAGCCGCCCTTAGTGATATCGCCAATAAAAACATGGACCAGGGAGGATCTACTATTACCCAACAATTTGTAAAAAATGCTTTTTTGTCTCCCGAAAAAACCCTTATACGAAAAATCAAGGAGGCTCTTTTGGCAATTCAACTAGAAAAACGCTTCTCCAAGGAGGAAATATTAACCCTGTACTTAAACCAAGTGCCTTTTGGCTCCAGTAGCTATGGAGCAGAGTCAGCTTCCTTAGCTTTTTTTAATAAGCATGCTAAAGATTTGAGTTTAAATGAGGCGGCGCTACTGGCCTCTTTAATAAAAGCACCGAGCTATTTTTCTCCTTATGGAACACACACCCAGGAGCTTTTTAGCCGCAAGGATTATGTTTTAAGCAGAATGGGAGAGTTGGGTTTTGTTAACGAAAAACAAAAATCAAAGGCGCTATCTGAAAAAATAGAATTTACACAACAAACCGAAAGTTTATTGGCCCCACATTTTGTTTTGGAAATTAAAAACCAGCTTGAAAAAATGTTTGGTGCCTCCCAAGTTGATCAGCTAGGCCTTAAAGTTTACACAACGCTAGACTACAATCTGCAAAAAAACGCTGAAAAAATTGTGTTAGAAGGCGCGCAAAAAAACGAAAGCGCCTATAATGCCTTTAACGCGGCGATGGTGGCAGAAAATCCAAAAACAGGCGAGGTTTTGGCTTTAATAGGATCGCGAGATTATTTCGCCCCCTCTCTCCCTGTCAATTGCGTACCCGGAAAAAGTTGCAAGTTTGAAGGAAATTTTAATGTTGCCACTCAAGGACTGAGACAACCAGGATCATCTTTCAAGCCACTGGCTTATGCCCAGGCCTTTGTCAAAGGATACACCCCCAGCACCATACTTTTTGATGTACCGATAAATTTTGCTGAACCAGGAGCGACTCCTTATATGCCAAAAAATTATGATCTGCGATTTCGCGGACCAGTGACTATGCGAAACGCCTTAGCTCAATCATTAAATGTTCCTTCAGTGGAAGTGTTGTATCTGGCTGGAGTAAATAACACTATTAAATTGGCCAATTCTTTTGGAATATCTACCATCAACACCGATTCACAGTGTGGGCTTTCTTTGGTTTTGGGAGGATGTGAAGTTAAGTTAATTGAAATGGTTCAGGCTTATGGGGTTTTTGCAAATGAAGGAGTTGGCGTGCCTTATTTTATGATTCAAAAAATAGTTGACTCAAAAGGCCAGACGATATTTGAATATAAAACCTCGCCCCAAAAAATCATAGAACCTCAAACGGCTCGCGAAGTGACAGATGTTTTGTCAGACAATATCGCACGCGCACCAATGTTTGGAACAAATAGCTATCTCTATTTTCAAGATATTCCACTAGCCGCCAAAACTGGTACTACTGATAACAATCGCGACGCGTGGCTTGTGGGATATACCCCGGAGATAGTCGTTGGGGTTTGGGTAGGAAACAATAACGGCGACTCCATGACCAAAGAGGGCGCCGGCATATCTGCGGCTGGACCCATTTTCCATAAAATTATGTTATCAGCCCTAGAAAATCTTCCACACACAAACTTCATAACGCCTGATCAAATTTTAAGCACAAAACCTATACTTAACGGAATCGCTACGCAACAAAATACGATTTTAATAGATAAAAGAACAGGAAAAATTGCTGACGAAAATACTCCACCCGATCAAATAGAAGAAAGGGTTGTTAATGAAATGCACAACACTCTTTATTATGTACAAAAAGACGACCCTCAAGGCCCTGCACCGCTTAATCCACGCCTTGACCCCCAGTTTGATAATTGGGAAAACGGATTAAATGAATGGTTGGGAGTACGCCCATAAATAAAATCCCCGCACCACTTAGCAGTGCGGAGATTTTATTTATCTTATTAAAAAATTTTTATCTCTATGGAGGAAAATTTAACCTTGAGCTCGCTTTCTATGTTTTCTTTTATTTCTTGTTTCCGGTTTAATATTTCTTTAAATATTAGTGGGTTTTGAGCATGTATTTTTATAATAATATTTTTACCTTCTAAAAGCACGTCGTAATCCTCCAAAACGCCCCTAAAGTTTCTTGAAAAATAATTATTAATGAAAAATTTTATGTCCTTTTCATTAATTTGGGGTTGTTTATTTTTAAGCAAAATATCATTTAAAGAATTCCACATGTGTTAGAGTTTAAATTTTGGCTATAAATTACACCGATCTTATGGGCATTAAGAGATAAAGCATGTGACTGTTTTTTAGACCTTTTATAATAACTGGACTAATGACGCTGTTAATTTCCAAAATAAATTTTTCCTCCTCAATTTTATTCAAACCGTCCAGAAAAAATTTCCAGTTTAAAACTATTTCCTGACTCTCTCCTTCTCCTTCAAAATCTATTTCGTAAGAGAAATCACCCACTTCATTATTTTGAGAATAAATTTTTAAAATGTTTTTTTCAAAATCAAAAGAAAATTTCATGTCGTTCGTTTTTCCGCTGAAAACACTGGCCATCTCTAATCCTTTTTTAAAAGAATTTTTATTTAAAATCAACTTAGTTTTATTATTGCGTGGAATTATCTGTTCATAGGGTGGGTACGAACCATCAATTAAGCGTGAAACTATCGTAAAGTTTTTACTTTTAACCATTATTTGATGTTGGTTTGAATAAATATCAATTTCGTTTTTTTCTTCTTGGAAAATTTTTATCAGCTCCTGTCCTAATTTTAAAGGTATTATTAAAGATGTTTCTTTTTCATTTTTTTGTTCAATTGCAGTTTCTATCTCTGTTAATCTAAAACTGTCAGTGCCAACAAACTTTATGCTGTTTTTTTGAGTACAAATAAAAACTCCGGAAATTTCAGGCCGACTGGAATTAAAATTTATTATGGAAACCGTGTTAATTAGTCCTTCCAACATTTTATCTGATTCTGTGCTTATTAATTTTTCTTTTATGTTGTCCGGTATAACGGGAAAATCTTCCGCCTCTAAACAATTAAATGAGGTTTTGTAATTATCTCCCTCAACTATCAATTTATCTTTTTTTATTTTAAAAATTACATTGGAATTATTTATATTCTGTACAAATTGAATCACGCTTTTAATTGGAATAATCACGCTACCTGTTTCTTCTGTTTTAGCTGAAACTTCAAATATTGCACCCACCTCAAGATCTGTGGAATATAGCTTTACTTTATTTTTTTCAACTTTTAATAATACCGAAGATAAAACTGGCAGAGTTGTGTTTTTGCCAGTAAATCTTTCGGCTTTTTGTAAACCTTTTATTAAATTATCTTTGGTAAAAGTGACTTGTATCATAATAATAATTAATTAAATATTTGTTGTAGTTGTATATTGGGGATGTTGATAAGTTTAAAAAGTTCTTTTTTGGTTAATTTACTTGATAAAATGGGGTATGAATAACTAATATTTTGTTGATAAAATGTTTATTAAAACATAAAACCAGTTGATTTATAGGTTGAATTTTATTTAAGGAACATTTATTAGTTAATTTTAAACAGATAATAACAAGAAATAAACAGGGTTTACCCCCACACCTAAAAATTTAATTAGTATCAGTCCAAGATGTTTTCTGTTTATATTTATAATTTTTTTATCGCATTAAGATTAATTAGGTGTGGGGGTTTACTTGTATAATTTTTGTTTAATTTTTTTGATTTCTTCTATTAAATTTTCATCTTTTTTTAATCCGTTTTCAATTTTGCCTATAGAATGAATAACGGTCGAATGATCTTTATTTCCCAATTTTTGGCCTATGGATGGAAGCGATAAACGTAAAATTTCTCTCAATAAATACATAGAAACTTGACGCGCCTTCACTATTTCCTGTCTTCGGCTTTTTGATAATATTAGTTTTTCGTCTATATCATAAAAACCAGAAACAACCTCCAAAATATTTTTAGATGAAATGTTTTTATTTGATTGGCTAGACGTAGAGAGCAACCACCTCGAGATTATTTCGACTGACGGGAGTGTGTTTGTCATTTTTATCAATCCCAAAACTCTAATAAGAGCTCCTTCGAGTTCGCGTATATTGTTTTCAAAATTTTTGGCTATGTGGTTTATAATCTCGTCATCTAACGAGGCGTTTTTTTGAACCAGCTTTTCTTTCAGTATTGCGATTCTTGTTTCTAAATTTGGCGCGCTGATGTCAGCGATCATTCCACCCTCAAAACGTGAACGCAGACGATCTTCTAATTCAGGAATCGCTCGCGGGGGTCTGTCGGAACTTAGAATAATCTGCTTATTTTTTTCATAAAGGGTATTAAAAGTATAAAATAGCTCTATTTGGGTCTGCTCTTTTCTGGCTATAAATTGAATGTCATCTATTATAAAAACATCAATGCTACGATATTTTTCCTTAAAATCGTCCATCTTATGGTGCTGAAGAGCGTGGACCAAGTCGGTGGTAAATTTTTCGGCCTGCACATATAAGATAGAAAGATTAGGATATAAACTTTTTATTTCATTTCCTGCGGCCTGTACTAAATGGGTTTTTCCAAGACCCACATCCCCATATATAAATAACGGATTATAACTAACGCCTAAATTTTGCACAGAAGCAGAAACTGCCGCATGTGCCAATTCGTTAAAAGATCCGACCACAAAATTATCAAAAGCATATCTCGGGTTCAATCCAGTTTTGGCATCTATATTAAGCCCGGGGAGTTTTAAATCATCGTCTCCCACATGGCCGAGGTTTTTGTTTGAAGGCGCTTTAGTTTTTTTGGAAGTATTTTTATAAACGGAAGATTTTGGCGAGTAGTCTATAATATATTCTATTTCGCGTGCGTCACAATCTAAATTTTTTAAAATATTTAAAATTTCCTTCGAATATTTCTTTTCAAGCCAGCCCTTCGTAAAAATATTGGGCACGCTTATAGTGGCCATTCCGCCAGAGAGAGATTTTATAGAGGTGTTTTGAAACCATGTCTGAAAACTCGATTCGGGCATTACCAGCTCAAGTTCACTTAATACCATTTGCCAAATTTGTTCACAACTCATATAAAAAATATTATGCAAAATTATATCAAAAAAATACGTCGCAAGACCAATATAACATACAAAAAAAATTAAAACAAACAAAAAAACAAGCTAATTGTTACTAAATTGTTGATAACTTGTTTAAAATCGTACAGCTTCAATTGACCAAAAACGTTTTTCTTGTTAGTATTTACCCAGCCCCTTCGAATAAAAAAGTAGAATCATTTATCATAATTTGTATTTATTAAAAACTAAAATATTGCCTTAGGCGCAACAAGAAGGAGCTAGAAGAAATTAAATAAAGCATGAGATTAACAAAAACTAAAAATAGAAAAAGACAGCGCACACACGGATTTTTAAAAAGATCATTAACCAGTCACGGTAGAAGAGTTATTAAAAGAAGAAGAGCTTCTGGCCGCAAAAGATTAGCGGTTTAAATTTGTAGGATTTTTCTTCCAAAACAATGCAAAAAATTCACAGTTTGAGATTAAAAAAAGACATCGATTTTGTTTTTAAAAAAGGCAAAAAATATACAAGCTACGCCTTTTATTTAAAATATGTCGATAGTAAAAAAACATTTTTTCGTTACGCAGTAGTGGTGAGCTCTAAGGTTTCTAAAAAAGCTACCACAAGGAACAAAATCCGAAGACAAATTAAGGAAATTATTCGTAAGCATCAAAAATTTATTCCGACGGTGGATTTTGTGGTATTTGTCCAAAAAATCGCTTTAGAAAAAAAATTTAAAGAGATAGAAAAAGAGATGCTTTTTTTGTTGGACAGGATAAAATAAAAATAAAAAACCATTCGTTTAGGCGCAGATACCCTATGTTTAGAAAAATAACAATTTTACTAATCAAAATTTATCAAAACACCATTTCCCCTGACCATAGTTTTTTTGGTCGCGCCTTCCCTTTTTGGGGGTGTTTGCATTATCCAAGTTGTTCTGAATATACTAAATTGGCAATTGAACAAGAGGGATTGCTAAAAGGTTTGAGAGGGGGAATAAAGAGAATAATTTCTTGTCGCTAACTTTTATGACAGATCTTTTCCACATAATTTTATCTCAACCGTTGATAAATATATTACTGTTAATATATAAATTTACGGCACAAGATTTTGGATTGGCCGTGATCGTCCTTACTATTTTAATTCGCTTGGCCTTGTTGCCACTGACAAAAAAAAGCATCATCGCTCAAAAGGCCATGAGCTCGCTGAACCCCAAAATTCAAGTCATAAAAGAAAAACATAAAGACAATAAAGAGGCCCAAACAAAAGCGTTGATGGAGCTGTATCAAAAAGAAAAAATAAGCCCATTTTCTGGATGCCTTCCGATTTTGATTCAGTTACCTATTTTGTGGGCGTTATACAGCGTGTTGATAAACAGCTTAAAAATCGTGAATGCTAATGATGTGTATCCTTTTTTATCAAATTTTGTTGTTTTGTTTAAAGAACCATACTCTCTTTTAGGCTTAATAAATATGGCAATTCCCAACATATACCTTGCTTTTTTGGCCGGCGTGCTACAATTAATTCAGTCATATCAGATGGTTCGTTATCAGAATTTTAAATCATCTGGTCCAGGTGACATTGCCGCCTCCTTGAACAAAAACATGATGTTTATATTGCCAGTGATGACATTTTTTATTTCTTGGAAGTTGCCGGCGGCATTGGCTCTTTACTGGGCGACCACCACCTTAATTTCTATTTTACAGCAATTATATATAGTCTATTATGAAAGAAAAAATAAAATCGCTAACTAAAGAATTTTTAGACAAAATGGGATTTTTAAGCGCCAGTGTGGATGTTTCTACTAAAGATGATGGTTTTTATATAAATATAATGTCAGGAGAAGGGCGGATTCTTATAGGCAAAAATGGCGCCAACCTTTCGGCCATTGAAAGGGTGTTACATGTTTTTTTAAAACAAAAACTCGGGAGTCCGATATATTTTTCCATAGATGTAAATAATTATTGTGAGTCGCATTGGCGTTTTCTCAGGAGCGTTGCGCAGGAGGCGGTTAAAAAATCTTTGGTAACAAATAAACCGATTCCTCTACCACCAATGTCTTCAAAAGACAGGCGCCTTGTCCACTCCGAGCTTTCTATTCGTCCCGATGTGGTGACAGAAAGTAAGGGCGTAGATCCGAATCGTTTTATAGTTGTTTATCCTAGACCATAGTTCCCCGCTTCATTTTGAGTGCTTATTTGATAAGAAATTATGTTGATTTATTTGATTTTTGCAGTAGTGATTGTTTTGTACACGACGCTTTGTTGGTTTTATTCTGACAAAGTGTTTTTTTTAATTCCGATTTTCATACCGTTTTATTTTTTGCGTATTAATTTTTTTGGTGTGGATATTTCTCCCGTGGAATTAGCTCTAATAATTTTTTTGATAACATTTTTCTTTCGTTTTAAAGATTTTTATAATAAAAAAATCCAAGAGATAATGCAAAATAAACTCCCAGAATATTTTTGGGCAATACTTTTTTTGCTCGCGGGAGGTTTTTTGTCAGTGGCTTTTTCCGATAATTTTTTAAGCAGTTTGCACGCGTTTTTTGCGTGGTTTATTGAACCCATCTTAATTTTTATGGTCGGAATAAAAATCCTATCTTCGACAAAAAACAAAGAGGTGTTTTTACGGCTCCTATTTTTATCCTATACCCTAATTTTAACCACCTCTTTGATATATCTCGCCTTAAACATTAAAGATAATGGGCGGCTTTCTAGTTTTTACAATTCCCCGAATTTTTTGGTTATGGTTTTGGAAATCTTCTTGCCTATTATTGTCGCCCTTATATTTTTTAGAAGAAATACTTTTTGGCAGGGACTTTTGTTTTTTTTAATTATTGTTGCCTCTGTGGTGGTTTTTATATCGACGCAATCTTTTGGAGGAGCTCTCGCTATTGTTGCGGCTGGGTTTTGGATGCTGTTTTTTGTTTCTCTAAATCTAAAAAAGCGCCCCGCCACCTTTTATTTTACAGCAATTTTTATAGGCTTGTGTTTAGTTCTGTTTTTTATAACAGTGCTTAATTCAGGGAAAATAGATCGTCTTTTGGTTGGCAGTTCCCAGTCTTCCATTAATTCCCGTTTGCCAATATGGAAAGCGTCGTTTGATATTTTAAAAAATAATTGGGTTTTGGGTATTGGTCCGAATTCTTTTTTAAGTGAATTTCATTTGATGCAAAAAAAATTAGGGTTAAATTTGGATTTTTTGGTAGTTCCCCAACCGCACAATATATATTTAGCCTTTTGGTTAGAGGGTGGAATTTTGGGGTTTATGGGATTTTTGTGGATCGTAAAGAATGTCTTTAACAATTTAATACACAAACTTAAATTGGAAAATCAAGGAGGCTTAAGATGGTTGGCGATAGGATTGGGAGGATCTTTGATAGCAATTTTAGCGCACGGGTTTTTTGACACCCCATATTTTAAAATGGATCTAGCTTATTATTTCTGGATGATTATTTTATTAATTAAAATTTTATAGTTTGGTAAATTTGTATTGATTAAACAAAAAACCGCAATAAAGCGGTTTTTGTTTGCATAGGTGTGGGCCTGCCTGCCGGTAGGCGGGGGTTTATCTAATTTGTAATCGAAACAACCTATCGTCTTTCTGAGAAATAAAAATAATATAGGAATTATCCGGCGAAACCTCCAACATTTTTATGTTTATAGGCGTGATATTTTCAGAAGAAATGATTTGAGAGGCGCTATTTGACTGAATATTGTAAACCCACAAATTGTCATCAAGATTTAGCTTGTTGCTATAATAATCATCTGGCATAATAGCACTTGACGAAATTTTATTCGGCGCGGCGCAGAAAACATTTTCTTCAGTTTTGTCAAAAGAGCATTTTTCGGGCAAGGTTTTTATTGGCAAGAGCGTGTCAGAATTTGTTTTTAGATTTTTATAAAATAATTGTAAGTTTTTTCCGCGACTATCAACAAAAGAATACAAAAGCCCATTTCCTGAGGGTGAGAATTTAATCTGCTGACCATTTTGTTCCGCTAAAAATTTTTGCAAAGCGCCAGTCTTTACATCAATCGAATAAACGCTATTTGGTAGTAGGCCGGAAGCTGGACTTATAGCATAAGCTTTTATGCCCGATGGCCAATAAAGCAATGTATCGGGCATTGAAAAAGCTGATAGATTTTTCCATTTTGTACCGTCAGGATTTGATATAGACAAAAAAGACTTCAAAACACTATTTTGTAATTGATTGAACACATACAAAATCTGATCACTCTTAGGAGAAAAAGTCACGCTGCCAATCTGATCACCCAAAGGGGTGATATTTTGGCTTATGGCGTCAAAATAAAACTTTTTCAAAACTCCATTTTCATTACGATAAACTACAGCCTTGCTTTTATTGGGTGACCAAACAACCTTGATTATGCCGGAAACGCCAAAGTTGGTGGTGGTGCTTACCGCAAAATCACTGGGATTTATAGAGTATAAAAAACCACTTGAAGAAATCGCTGTAAATTTTTGATTTATATCTGACCAAACAAAACTAACTATATTTGCGGGCAATATTTCATTTAAAATCGAATTTTGAGACGAGCTTAGATTATCACCAGAGGGCGTGGATGCCATAGGGCTTCCGCTTAAAGCGGGCTGTTCTGCCGGAGAACTTTTAGGAATGATTAAATAGATTAAAATCCCTATTAAAATTAACACGCCAGCCCCGATTGAAGATATTATAATTATTTTTTTTCTATCCATATCGTTTAAATTATTGCTATATTTGTTTACCAACTTCCGGTGGCTCCTCCACCGCCACTTCTACCTCCTCCACCCTGAAATGGTGATCCTACCGGCCCCCCTCCGCTTGGTAATTGAATGGGGTCATTACAAACAGAGTTAAACGCCTGACTGAAATTCACCAAATCTGGATTTATGGTATATAAGATTAACCACGACCCAAAAATTAACGCAAGGCCCATAAGCGCGCTTTTTATTTTGTCTTTGCCAGCAGTTTGCGCGCTAGGATTTGCGGCGTTGAGCATCATTTGTACTGCTCCCAATACAATCATTGTTATGGCCAAAATACCTGATGCGCCCAAGCCGAAATTAAAAATATAATTAAAATATGGCGGAACGCCACATCCTTCTTGGGCTCCGACGGAAAGCGGGGCAAGAAAACCAGCGATTAAAAATAAAAATAAAAACATTTTTTTCATAAAATCATTATTTAATTACAGGAACGCTTATTTTTTTGCTCAAAATAAATTTTCCAGAAGAATCTTTTATTTCCAGCAAAATTATTTTTGTGGCGGGATAGCTACCAGATTGTATTTTTATAGAATTTTTACCAATGCCCGAAGACTGGATCTGCTTCTCATCATCTATTGACCAGTTATAGTAAAATTGTCCATCTCCTAAAAATGAAATGGCGTTTACGGCAAAAAATCCTCCTGTTTTAGGGAAAGTTTTTATCCCAAATGAAACTGGGGCGTTTTCTGACGCATAAACATATAAATCCGTATCTATAGCTTTTATAATCACACTTGCTGAAACTTGAGAAATTCCACGCAGGGCATATATGGGGTCGCTGGAAAGATCGGCGCTTACGCTCAATGAATATTTGGCGGGGGACCTGCTACCTGAATTAAAAGAAAAAATCTTTTCTGAAGAAACAAACGAGCCGTTCACATACCACCTTAGGCTTGTGTCCGGCGGAAGACTTAGAGGGGTAGCAGAAAAATTTATAGTTTTGTTGGGGGCTACATACAATATGCCGTTTTCCCGCGGACTTATAAGCAGTGAGGGCGTGCTTAAAAACTTTATCACATCTTCTGGGTTTAATGAGATTTCAGGAAGAGGAGAAGACATTTGAGGCGTTGGCGTTATAATCGGCGAAACACTAGCAGATGGCGTTGGAGATGGAGTTTCTGCAAATACAAAAACCATCGGGATAAAAACGCCTATTATTAAAATTATAATTATTTTCTTCGGCATATTTATTAAATTATTTAAACACCATCTTGAGTTTTTTGTTGGAGTTGGGCGCGCAAAGAGGATTGTTTTGGATTTTCGCTAACCTCTTCCTCTTGAGTTATCGGAGCGCTCTCTGGCTGGGTTGTCATCTTATAAAACTCCAGACCGTATAGAATCATTCCATAAGCAGTTAGCCACGGCACTAAATTTAATAAAGGTATAATATCAGCCACATTAACTCCCACAAACCCGCATATTATTTTTAAAAATTTAGAAGCCGCCTTTTTTGCCGCCGCGGCCGGCGAGCCCTTTTTTGTTCTACCGAACCTAAACCAGAGCCAAAATCCTATAAATCCTGTTAAAATGGTCAGTATGACAGAAATTGCCTCGCCCACAGCTCCGCCCACCCCTGCAGCCGCATAAGTGGCTTTCAGAATAATATCAAGAATATCTTTGACCAGGAAAATCCCCACTATTATAAAGGCCTCGATTCCGAGAAAAAAATACCCCAAAAATCCGAACTTTTTATATTCTTCGCGAAGTTTGTTCCCACCCGCTCCTGCAACTTTCTGCTTTATTTGATTTCGCGCCCTTAGAGCGGCAAGTCTTGCCTTAGCGCGAATAGCCTCCTCTTTTGTCATCACATGGGCCGCTGTCGTTTTTGGAGCTACGGGCGCCAATTTTGTTATTTTTGAAGCCTCTACCATAATTATACCACTTTTGATGTATTAAATAAATTTTCTACCAGATTTGATTTTTGAGATTTGATTCGCCAGCCGGCGAATTGAGATTTTTACGCTCCTCCTGTGCTCAGTTCTTGCTTCGCTTTTGCTATCGCCAAAAGTTGCGCTGGGTCAGACGTTATTATCTGGTCTTCTGTATAAGAGGCAATTACTTTTATCGCCACATGTTTAAGTCCGGCAAAAAATATTCCTTCACCCACATCGCTTTCCAAAAGCAAATATTTTTCTTCCTCAGTTAGGTTAAAGGCGTTGGATATAATATCAATTGAAGATGGGGATTGACGCAATAAAAGTTGAATAGAGGAGTTTGTCAAAATAGGTTTTCCATATGGCGAGCCCAAAAAATCAGCCACATCTTGTGTGATGGTGGTAAGTCCTAAATAATATTTACGGCAACGCTTGGCTATTCCGTATAAAAATGAAGCTCCGTCGGGATTTTGCATCATCACCCACGCCTCATCTACTAAGAGAATCCGTTTTTTGGTCGTAGCTCTTATGGTGTTCCAAATAAATCTAATTATCACATACATCGCCATTGGGCGCAATTCAGCGTCCATATCACGAATACTAAAAACCATTAAGCGATTTTTTAAATCAACATTAGTGGGTTGGTTCAAAAATCCGGAAAAAGCTCCAGATGTATAGCGTTCAAGTTTTCTTGCTATAGATTCAGCTCCTTGGGTGCTGTTTAATATCTGTTGCAAGTCCCCCATCAAAGGCACTTGAACATTTTCAAAATTGGAAGTTGGCGTGATATCACGCGAAGCATAAGTTTCCGATATGGCCTTATCTATCAGGGCGTCTTCTTCTGTCGTGAGTCCCCCCAGCATTATTCTTAAAAGACCGATCAAGTTTATAACATTTGATCTCAAAACATCCGCCTGTTCTTCGTCTGGCAGTTTGGGCGGCAGATCAAACGGATTTAGGTGATATTTAGAGTTTATAGATATTGGTATGAAAGTTCCTCCAACCGCTTCAGACAAATATTTATACTCATTTTCAGGATCAATAATAATCACATCCGTACCCATCATTAACGATCTTAAAACTTCGAGCTTGGCGGTATAACTTTTTCCGCCTCCCGCCTTGGCAAAAATCACCATATTGCCATTTTCCATGCTAAATCTGTCAAAAAGCACGATGCTGTTATTGTGGCGGTTTACGCCATACATAATTCCAGAATTAGAGCTCAAATCAGCAGATATAAAAGGAAAGGTTGTTGATAGTGGAGAACTGTTCAGAGTCGTCCAAACCTGGAGCAAGTCTCTTCCAAAGGGCAAGGTTGAATTAAATCCTACGTCTTGGGTAAAAATAGCATCCTTAATATAAACCAGACGGCTTTCCATCAAAGACTTAATTTCATTTTCTGCCTTATCCAGCTCATCCACACTATTTCCATACAAAGTGATGTAGAGTCCAAAGCTAAACACCTTCTCCCTGGCCTGCATAAGAGAGTCGCGCAAATTTTCCATATCATTATAAGCAGTTTCCAGCATCGGGTCGCGCACCTTGCCTTTTTCTTCTTCCTCGCTTATTTGCGCCTGCACTTGAGCTACGCGTTTCCTTAATTGTTTCAAAACTAAAGCGGTGTCGGCCGGATGTATGAACATCGCTATATCAAAAACTCTCGGCATATTTACTATAGGCGAGAGCCAATTGGTGGAAAGATATCTCGGATAATTAAACACAAAAATCGTGCGAATAAACTGACTCCCTAATTGCAGATATCTACTTTCTATTTTAAGCGCTGGAGGAGCCACAACATCTGTTAAGGGCACCTTGTCCGAGGAAACAGGTAGCGATATGGTTAAGTCTTGCTTATTTTTTTTAGGTGAGAAAAATGACATAGTTTTTTATAAAATTATAAGGAAGCGGCTTGCAATAATTCTTCTCTTTTTTCTTCGCCGGGGTTATATAGCGAATATAAAAGCTCCACCAGCTCGTCACGACCTAATCTCACAGCTCTAATTCCCATAGAGCGAACGCCGCTAAGTATATAATCAACTCTTTGATCCAGTTGATTTTCCAATCTTTTCGACTCTTTTTCGCCAACGAGAGGCTGATTTTTTGACGGAAATAATTTAGAAAAAAATCCCTGCTTGATATTTTCCATGGGCGAAACTGAAACTACCACATAAAAACTTTTTGACATAATATTGGAAAGGTTCACAAACTCGCGCACAAACTCTATATATTCCTGGCCCTGTATTTTTAAAAGCTCATTGGTTTCTAACCGGCCTTGTTCTGCTATAGTATTTAAATAATCTTCAACATCCAATTTGCGGGAATGAGTAACAATTTGAATAGAGAAATCCAAAGAATTTAAAAAGTTTTGATACTGGAAAAGTAGCGCGTTTTGTTCTTCCGCTGATTTCAATTCAAAATTTAAACTAGACGCAAGCAAGATCGCCTTCAGCGATCCGTCTTTCATCAATATGACATTGTCTTTTACTGAATCTGCCGCTATAAATTTTTGAGAGGGCGTAGCATTTTTTCCAGCCATTGTATTTTTTTAACCCCCACACCTAATTTGCATAAATTAGGTGTGGGGGTGAATTTATTCTTTTTTGTCAAAAAGTAATTTAGTTGAGAGATCTTTTAGTCCGGATTTTTTGACACTGCCAATTTGTATTTTCTGCAAAGACGCTTGAACGGTTTTTTGAGTGGCCTGCTCTACTCCGGCCTGAACTTGAGATGGCGCTTGTTTTACTGTTCCCCTAGCCC
>CAYHJU010000001.1:27961-104392 GCA_964357175.1 uncultured Candidatus Saccharibacteria bacterium | reverse complement strand
CCGATCTCGGAAGAGGAGCAGAAGTTCCTCGCTCTTTTTAAAAGTGAAGAAAAATTGCACATTAAGGAAATTTCGGACGCTTTGGACAAATCCGCGGCTGGTGTCGTGGAAATGGCTCATGGGATGCGCCTGAAAGAGGTTCTGATTTGGAAGAGTGGCGACTTTTTCTATTTGGGAAAAGCTACCGTCGATTTGCCGCCAGAAGATGTGGCGATCAAGGAAAACCAGATCAAGATCGGCTTTATCGCTGATACCATTTTGGGTAGCAAATTTGAACAGCCCACCGCTTTGTGCCAGGCGATTCAAATCGCCGAACGCGAAGGTGTGGACCTTATGATTCACATCGGAGTAAGCGCTGGAAAACCCACCCCCGTAAAACGGGATGAGTTCCACAAGCTTACCGCAGAAGAACAGGCTGCATATATTGTGAAAAATTATCCCAAATCAAGCAAGTTTAAGATTCGCCTCATTTCCGGATATCACGACATGCAGTGGAGGAGAGAGGGCATCAATATTTTGGCTGACGTCTGCGAACTGCGCGAGGATCTGATTTATCGTGGAGATCTGCAGTCCGATTTCCCTCTCCGCAGAGGCGTCGAGAAAGGCGGTCGCTGGCCAATTCTTAAGGCCGCACATCATGGCGGCGATGACAGCCCCTATTCCAAGTCCTACCCTGTGCAGGGTTTTGCAGAAAACTTGGATCAGGACATTAAGGACTTGTTTAAAAACGACAGGTCAGACATCGTTGCCGTTGCCGGACAGGGGGTTTTTTGCGATCTGGGTGGTAGTACCGTCAAAACTCTGTTTGCCGTGCCCGGACTTCGCTTGATCTCCCCTTCTATTATGAAAAGAAAGCGGCGGTCTGTGGTTCCCACGATTGGATTTGTCATCATCACGGTAACATTTGATACGGACGGAAATTTCTTTGTAACGAAAGATTGTTTTCCCCTTTCGAGCACCAAAAACGACTATCGCGAAAAATTTTCCAGCAACGATAAGCACAAAAAGACTTTGGAAAATCTTAGTCTCGAAGCTCGAGCAATTCTGAAGCTTTTGGAGGCCGGTCCGAGATCACGCGGAGAAATCGCGCAGGCAATCAACAAAAGTGACAAGACTGTATCGAGTGCAATTTCTTCTTTGAGAAAGGCTGGTTTTGAAATTGAGGGGCCTGATAGTAAGTCCCCCACATCTAAGAGTTATAAAAACTATAAGCTGACCGTCAGCGAAAGAACCGACTTTTCGGCCAAACCGATCAATTTTGCGGAATACTTTTTTGAAACGTTACAGGAGGGTGGCGTTTCCGATACTCACTTCGGACACCACTCTGAATTGCTTCCTATTTTAAATGAGGCATATGACATTTTCTTGGCGCGCGGAATCAAGGTGGTAAATCACACTGGAGACGTCACCAACGGATTTCCCAAGCACCAGGAACACAACAAGGGAGAGGTTCGCGAATTCCGCGCCACTCCGCTCACCAACGACATCATCTCCATGTATCCGCGCAGAAAAGGCATCGTGACTCATGTGATTAGCGGGGATCATGACAGATGGTTTTTGGACGCTATCGGATACGACATCATGGATCCTGTTGCGCAAATTCGCCACGATATCAAATATCTCGGCGTTCAGCAGGGCGAAAAAGAAAGCGGCAGGATTCTGACTCTTCTGAGACACTTCAATTGGGGCACCAGCTACGCCAGATCTTATAAGCCGCAACAGGTGATTGAAGGCGGACTTCTCAGAGAAGTTGAGCAGGAATCGGCAAGATATCGCGGAAAAGTGATTTGCGTCCTTTCAGGCGGTGGACACGTCTATTGCTCAATGCTTTATAAGGGAATCATTTTCATCTTGATGCCTTGCCTGCAAGGAAAGACTGGATTCATCACAGGACTTGGCAAGCTTTCCGATGTCGGGTTCATCATTTACTCAATCACTTGCAGTAAGGATGGATCTTTGACCAAGTTCAGGGTCGAGTTTTTCAACAGAGGCGCTGAAGCTTTGGCGCTTGTCAGAAACAACAAGGCGCTGAGAAATTCCGATACCGACAAACCTTCTAAGACGAAGAAATAAGCAACAAATTACCCCGAGCATAAGCTCGGGGTTTTATTTTTTACCCTGTTAAATGCTGCTACACAGCAATTTTGCCTATGGCAAAATTATTTAACAGAGTGAATTTAACGCGACTGACGCTGCCAGTCGTCAATTTTTTGAAAATAACAGGGATCCATTTTTTGCAAAACATCCTCTATAATCTCTGTATCTTTGGGTGGAAGATTGCGCGCCTCCCCCACGGGACTCATATATTCTCCGTTAATTTCTGCCCAGTATTCCGTGGCCCGCATATATTTTTTCAAAGATTCATTTTTGGGACTAATATACTCAACATAACAGGAGACATATCGATCTTTCGCGCCCAACCTTTCGAGAACATCGCAAAGAAGTTTTAAGCGCTCCTCACGAGTAAGCAGGCTATTTGAATTCCAATCGTTTAGATGAGCAATTTCGTGCGCAAGCAATTCTCTGACGATTTTAATCTGTATGGCGTTCCATTGGCAAAAAACTGTTATGTTTTTTGTGAGAGGATTAGCGCTACTGGTAGGTTTAAAAGAAAATCCATAAAAAATCATAATCAGACTGGCCGATTCCCTGTCTTCGTAAATTATTTTTTTAACATTATACAGAAATCCCTTAGGAATGGTTTCTCTTAAAATATTTGCTAATTTATCGTCTGGAATATTTATCGTTTCAAATCCAATAATCTGCGGCCCTAAGAGGTCTGTATCGTTGAGAATCTGCGTTCTTTCTTCTTCTGTTTTAACACTATCCAAACTATAAATAAATGACAGAGCAAAATTTCCGCCAAGATATCCGAGTTGTTTTCTGATGCTTTCTGCCGACATATTTTCACTTTTATTCAGAAACAACCACTCATACGTTTCGTGAATTCCCGGAACGCTCAAAATCGCACTTTTCGTAATGCGCGCGGGCAGAAATGAGAGCGCAAAAAAAATAAAAATCGCGATAACGACAGATGCCCTAATTAAAAAAATCTTACCCCACCTCTCAAATCTTTTCCAAAGTTTCTCAAAAATTAATTCATCCAGCCAGCTTTCCAGCAAATCCCAAGAGCTGGGCGGCGGTCTACTACCGACAAAGAATTTCATGGCTCTCCCCTTTTTTCTTTTTCAAGGTGCTTTTATTTAAGTATTTAGCGGTTAAAACATCCTGTCAACCCTGTTAAATGCGCACCTCGTTTAAAAAACAGACGGGCCGCATCGGGTCGCCTGTTCTTTATAAAAAATTGGTTTTTATTGTTGAGACAACAATCAGTAAGACTTATTTCGTCTTGGGAATCAAAAGATGTTCCTTAACTTTTTCGACAATTTCTTTCAACGGATGTTGAGTTTTTACAAAATAATCTACAGCGCCTAGGGCCAGAGCGGTTTTTATATCCTGGTCATCATCGAGATTGGACAAGACCAAAACCTTCACATCTTTGACTTCTGCATCTAACTTCATTTCTTTAAGAACTTCTATTCCTAATTTTTTAGGTAAGAGTAAATCTAAAAGAACAAGGTCGGGCTTTGTTTTTTTTACCATATCCATCACCATCTCTCCATCTGTAGCGACTTCTGTTTCAAAACCCTCGTTTTCAAATTTTTCCCGTAAAACTTTTGATAAAACTTCTTCGTCTTCAACTATAAGAATCCTCATATTTTTTATTTAATTATTTTTTTAAGATAATCTTTTGCTATATTTTTTAACGACACTTGATCTTGATTGATCTCTTCGATGTTTTCGAGTATATATTTCTGCATCTTGTTTATGGTTTCGTCGCAATGTTTAAGCAAAAATTCAATTTCAGTGGCTTCCGCCCCATCAATTTTTTTATCAGCAAATTTAGAGAGCGCCTTGGATATGTCCTTTTTAACAAGGCCCAAAACAGAGGCGACGTCTCTTTGAGCGATGATACTCTTTCTTTCTCTTTGCTCCTTGGTGAAAATTCCTAAAATCCATCCCGAAAAAACTCCAACAAGTAAAATTATTAAAAGTCCCACAAAAAACCAAAATTGGGTAATTTCTATACCACCCAAAGTCAATAAGGGCCTTTCCTTAACTTTAAAGTCCGATTTGACCGGCAAACTAAGGGCGCCTCTTTTGTCCTGGGCAGTAACCTCAGCAACATAAGAACCTTTTTTAAGCGGTTGGTCGGCTTTCATTTCCCACTTTCCATCGTCTTGAGATGTAGTTGAGAGTGTGTAAACTATTTCACCTTTTGACTGTTTTATTATAAAAATAATTTTAACGTTAGGCAAGGCGGTGCCAGACGCAAAGAGCCCGCCTTCGCCGACAAAAAGGTTTGTCGCGGCAAGATTAAACGCGGGAGATTCAATGGGTAAAGTTTCCAACTTAATAAAATTTTCAGTTATATTTCCAGCTTTATCTTGAGCCCCCACCAACACAGAGTGATTACCAGGCGTCTGGAGCGGCAAAGTGAAAGATGTTTTATCCGTTTTTATTAAATCTCCATCATCTACTCTCAAAAAATAAAAATCTATGCCGGAAAGATTGTCGCCAATAGAATAAGTCACGCTCGGCGCAGGATCATCTGTAGAAACAGTTTTATCTGTGGCAGAGACTCCATTGAGCTTAGGAGTAAAAGATGAAGGCGGTTGAGTATCCACGGATATTTTATAGTGTGCTACAGGACCCCAACCGATATTATTTTGAAATCTGACGTGCACATACCAAACACCATCACTTAAAGCTCCAAAATTTTTATTATTAAAAAGTCCTTCGGATTTTTGCGAACTCCAAGAGGGGTCCTTATTTATGGCGATAGAGACATCACTCACGTCTAGTGGAAGATCCCAAGATACAGAAAAATCTGAGGACAGGTTGTACCATTTGCTTGAGTCTGGATAAAGCGGGACATTGATTTGTGGTTTTAAGGGAGAGCTTTTTGCGGCTACGGGCTGGCGCGAGATTTGTAATGGAACGCTAGGCAAGATCGCCGCGCCCTGAGTAACCAATGGCCCTCCATCCGTTTTTGGTCCAGCTACAAATTGCGCGCCCTTCATTGTATTTAAAACGTTGGTGCCGCTTCCATCACTAGCATTTACTGAACCGTCAGTAAAAACTAAATTGGCTTGCCCATTCCCTTTAACTTTAAAAGTTATTGTCAGTACTTGAAGCGACGGGCCAACAAATCCGCTCGGAGATCCTCCGACAAAATCTATCTGTCCTGTGTCGTTGGAAAACGCTGGATCCTTGAGCCAAAAATTAAAGATTGATCCGGTTTTATCAACGCTTTTAGCTTCTAAAATGTCTTTAGAAAATTGCAGTGTTGCCTGCGCAACATTGATGCCCGTTCCTTCGCTATTTATTTTAATATTTGCCGTGACTGTGTCACCTATCGCTCCTTGCAATTTGTCCAAGGCCACATTGAGAGTTGCCGCCCAAGTTGTAGAGGGTGCAAAAATTAAAACGGTCAAAACTATTAAAATGGCGAGGTGTTTTGTTTTTCTACAGAACATAAACATAGATTGTTTGAATAAATTATTAACTACTTAAAATTTCTGACAAAAATACTAAAATCTCTCGCATCAACTACCCCGTCACCGTTAAAATCTATCGGCTTTTGCTTGTTTATATCGTTAGAATTCCAGAGTGAAAGAAATATGCTCCAATCCTTAATGTCTATTATACCATCTGCATTCAAATCTGTCTTGGGGGCAAGCAGGCTGGAAACTGTAAATACTCCTTTTGGAGAAAGGTCGCTAGTTTTTCCATCATAAGACTGTTTGGCCTGCACTGTGTGCCGGCCATAATCCAAGTTAGCTGTGGTATATAATAATTTATACATTCCGTCTGATCCTGCCGCCAGAGAACCATTCGCTAATTTGTCATCTACATATACCTGAACCTTACTGCCGGGAACCGCACAACCCAAAACAGTCGCAAAATCGCCCTTGGTCACCGCGCTCCTTAAAACTCCTGACGTCGGAGAAACAACTAAATTTGTCTTTGTCAATTCATTATTTATCGTATCAACACTAAACATCTGGGTTTGAGTCGTTTTCCTATTTTGATCAGTAATCAAAAGTCCATAGAGCCAATACCCCTGCAAAACTCCTTCGAAAGTTACATTAAAGCTGCCATCTGCCAAAGAAACATTCCCGGCGGCAAGAGGAGCTTGTTGCACAGAACTTTGTCCTATTATAGTCAGTTGCGCTCCCGGACATGTTCTACCAGAAAAATTAACTCTCGTTGGCTGAACTCTAATTGCCGCTGGGGCAGGAGGAGCGGGCTGAGTCGACACAACAGCGCTCGGCGAAGGTGTGCTAATTGTTGGCGTGGGGGTTGGTGTTGGGGATGGAACTACAGACGAAGTGGGTGTTGGTATCGGTGTTGGAGTAGGAGTGGGTGTTGGCATCGGTGTTGGAGTAGGAGTGGGTGTTGGCATCGGGGTTGGAGTGGGTGTGGGTGTTGGCGTTACTTGAAATGTAACCGAAGAAGAATCAGTTGTTATCGTAACATTCGTACCCACATTACCGGCTAAATCAATCGGACTGATCAAAAAAGAAATTAGGCCTTCCGTATCGGAACCATTTATCGTATACGCGGCCGTCCAATTGTTTCCTAGAATATTACTAATGGTCGGAAAATTCGTGACAGCCACTCCACCAGATTTAAATGTAACGCTCGGAGTTTGAATTGTTTCGGAAGAAGTAAAAGATAAAGTCGCAACATCTCCAACAACAGCTTGGGCTGGATTGATATTGCTAGAAGAGATAGAAACCGTGGCGAGAGTTGGGAAAGTCTTGTCGATTATCACGCCTGAGGAATCAGTTGTAGTGACAACCTGCACGCCCACATTGCCTGCTAAATCAGAAAAATCAATCGTAAACATTGTTGCTCCTTCGGTATCCGCGGAATCAACGACATAGTTCGCCATCCAATCATTACCACTAGAATTATTAGTGATGATTGATCCGGTAACATTTGCTCCCCCAGATTTAAATGTAACGCTCGGAGTTTGAATTGTTTCTGATGATGTGAAAGAAAGAGCAATGGCGGCACCAACCTTAGCTCTTGATGAACTAGGGCCGCTGGAGATAATGGAGATCGGGGTAAGGGTGGGAGGTGTTTTGTCAAAAGTAACTGAGCTGGCATCGGTTGTGGATACGACTGAGGCTTGAGACGTGCCGACTGCACTGTTGAAATTAATTGTAAAGGTGACTAGGCCGTCTGCATCTAGCGCGTTTGTGGTATATGTGGCCGTCCAGGTATTTCCTGAAGTGTTGGTGACAACGGGTGAATTTGTTACATTTACTCCGCCGGATTTAAATGCAACTGTTGGTGATGTGATCACTCCATTTGAAGCAAATGTTAATGTTACAATGTCTCCGACTTTGGCTTTTGAAATATTTGCATTATTTGAAACAACCGTAACAGGACTCAACACTAAAGTCGTCACAGTGAATGTCTGGGCATTGGAGGTTCCCCCACCCGGAGCTGGATTGGTGACAGTAATCGGGAATGTTCCTGCTGTGATTAAATCAGAATTTAAAATTGCAACAGTTAATTGAGTGCTGGAAACATATGTTGTAACGCGGGCAAAACCATTAAAATTCACCGTTGAGCCAGCAACAAAATTAGAACCATTAACTGTTAGTGTGAATCCTGGATCATTGGTATTGATGAAGGTCGGATTGATCGAGGTGATTGTCGGAATATTATTAGTAATGCTGGCAACAGTTGTCGGCTCTATCAAAGTGTAATTTGGGGCGTCTACTCCAGCTAAAAATTGCCCGCTTATAGTTACAGTCTTGCCAGCGCCAACATCTGGAGTGTCAAAAGTACCAATGGCGGTTCCCGCCAAAGAAACATCATCTCCTAACATTACGCCAACTAATGTACCGGGAGCTCCTATGAGCGTCGCCGTCGTATTGCCATCATATAATTTGTCACTGGCCGTGATTCCGGAGACGGTTAAAGATTTGCCGGTAATTGTTTGAGAAATGGTGCTGGATGTACTTCCATTAAAATTACTATCACCTCCGTACACAGCTGTAATAGAGTGCGGTGATCCCAAAACAGAAAGATTGCTGATGGAAAAAACAGCAACTCCAGGATTAGCGCCATTTAAAATTCCTGTACCAATAGTAGTGGGCCCATCTTTAAATGTAACGGTTCCACTTGGCGGACCACCATTCGCCGGAGTTACCGTAGCGGTAAAAGTTACTGGTTGACCATAAACTGAAGGATTGCCAGAGGACACAACTACAGTTGTTGTATTCACCTTACTAACAACAATTGCGTTGCTTAAGGCAGAAGTTACACCAGTAGAGCTGGCACAAATTTTAATACTCTCTGCAGACGAATATTGCATGGCGGTATAATTCATCACACCAGAAGCCACAGTGGCGCCATTTGCAGGGATCGATGTCAAAACGCCAGATCCTGCAGTACCACCGCAAGCCTGAGTAGACAAAACCGCGCCACGACTAATGGTGCTTGCGCTGTCAGAAATTCTGGTATTTCCAAATTGATCTTGAACTGTCACAACCGGTTTGGTTGCAAAATCGACTCCAATAGTAGCCGCAGATGAAGGTTCGGTTGTAAAAGCAAGTTTATTTTTAGCGCCAGCGACTTCGGTCAATGCGCCAAAATTAGTAACGCTATTGGTAACACCAACGATTGATGAAGTCCCGGTTTTGACAATATTGCCAGAGGCCAAAGGAGTGCCCGCTGTCGGACGAACCTGAATGCCTGTCCAAGTTATAATGTTACGGCATCCGCTAGAAGTTATTCGTGTTATATTTATAGTAATCGTTGTCGCGGTGGGAGTGACTATTTGTGAAGCTCCGGCATTTATCAATAGTCTTCTAGAAGGATTACACCCAGTTCCCGCGACATCAGTTCGTGTGGCAGTAACGCTACTTGCGACAGTATTAAAATTAAATCCAGATGGAGCATTCAGTATAATTGTCCCTGTTCCAATATCAGCGGTGGCCCCTTCTAAAATTATTGGTCCGGCTAGCGCGGCATAAGATCCTCCGGTGGTATCAGCCGATATGGCCGATCCACCCGTGGCCGGTGTAACTGTAGCTGTCGCAAAAACAGCGGGCGCATAGCCACCCATAGTGATCAACAAGGCTAATATCAAACTAAATTTTAAAAATTTTTTCATGTATTGATTTTAGATTTATATTTTAAAATTCTAAAATCAATAATAGTAGACGGACGATTGAAACGTCCGATTTAAGCCTAATTTCTTTTTAATCATTTCAACCAAGTCTTTCAATTTACAATCAGTTTTGATTAAATAGTCACTGACTTTATTTTTCACAGCTTCCATCACTTTTTCATTATCCACCAAATTGGTCAAAATGATAACCGATGCGGTACTACCCCACACATCTTCTCTTAGTCTGCGCACCATTGTTAAACCGTCCATTTTGGGCATAAGAATGTCTAATAAAATTAAATCTGGATGATATTTTAACGCTAAATCTAAACCTTTTTCGCCATTTTCGGCTTTAAGCACAGAAAAGCCGCTGGCACCAAGCTTATCAGCAAGCACATCTAACAAATTTTGCTCGTCCTCCACAATTAAAATTGTTTTGGGTTGATTCATCATCTTGCCTTTATTTTAGCATGTTTTTATGATTAAGTTAACTTAAACTATGCTCATTTTTTTTATCTTCCGAACCCTCTTTTTCTTTCATTCCCTCCAAGGGAATAGCGATATAAAAGGTCGTGCCATGCCTACTGGCAGACAGACCACTGTCCTCTTCAGACTCAAACCATATTTTAAACCCACAGCGATCTGACATTAATTTTACCGTGTACAAACCGATGCCAAATCCTGCGGAATCCTTGTTTTTAATGTTGTCTCCCCGAAATAACTTAGTAAAAACTTTTTCTTGCTGATTTTTTGGAATACCATAACCATTATCTGAAATTTTAATCAAAACGCATTCTTTTATTTTAAGATTAATCTCTTTTTCGTTTTTTAAAAAATTAACTTCAATTTTTATCTCCCCTCCCTCAGGAGTATATTTGATGGAATTAGATATTAAGTTTTGAAAAATAACATATGCCAAATGATAATCGGCTTTTACTGTTGGCGTAGGGTTATAAATTTTTTCAATAGTAATTTTTTTATTAGAAATTTCATGATCAAGCTCCAGCAATACATCATCTAAAATCACAGAAAAATTGAGTGGTTTTATTTCCACAGCGAAACATCCCGATTCAATTCGAGAAATGTTTAAGAGAGTATTTATTAGCTGCGACATTTTTTGACTGTTATTATAAACTTCTTCCAAATACTTTTTCTGTTGTTGATTGATATTGCCAGCATCTTCGGACAAAAGCATCTCAGCATACCAACTAATCGCAGACAACGGGGTTCGCAATTGGTGAGAGGCTAAATATACAAATTCATCTTTTTCCATAAAATCCTTGGTTGGTTGATCGGACTCGTTCTCCGTATTTTTAACAAAACGAGCTTTTGTCGCCTTTTCTACTGAAGCCAAACTTTGATAGATTTCCGGTTGTAGTGATTCATAAGAATTTATTAGTATAGAAAAATTAAGGGGATTAACTAAATGGTAATAAGACTTCCCAAATTTTAATAATAATAAAATGTCATCTATTTTTTTCTCCAAAGCAAAGTGGGCGTTTTGATCAAAATTATCACCAGAAAAAACAGCTTGAACCAAGATTAGAATCTCTAGGCCACATCTGCGCAATTTCTTTTTAAAAAAATTGTCGTCAAAAATCTTATCTGCAACCCTATACAATGCCAGTGTGGTGTCAAAGATGGCGTTGAGAATAGATGATTGGATTGGCATGTATTTATATAAAAATGTCTTTGATAGATTATTTACTTTCGGCTTTTCCCAAAGGTAAAGAAACAAAGAATGTCGTGCCATGCCTACCGGCAGGCAGGCTCTTGTCCTCTTCAGACTCAAACCAGATTTTTCCCTTGGATTTTTCTACTATCGCTTTTACAATATAAAGCCCCAATCCGTTACCGTTGGGATCCTGTGTGCGAACATTGTCGGCACGATAAAATTTAGTAAAAATTTTAGATTGTGCGTCTTTGGGTATTCCGTAGCCGGTATCTTTTACCACGATAAGCGCATTTTCGCCTTCTTTTTTTATTTTTATGTTTATTTCCCCGTTCTCTGGAGTATATTTTATTGCATTAGAAACAAGATTTTGAAAAACCATCGCAGTTAACTTTGGATCGAGATTAATTTTTGATAAGCCCTCTTCGTAATCTTTTTCTATTTTGATTTTTTTTAATCTCGCCTGTAGGACAACGTCTTTTATCGCGTCTTCAGCCAATTCAACCAAATCGGTGGATCTTGGCATAATAGCAAATGTGCCAAGCTCAATTCTGGAAAGATTCAAAAGGTTGTTTATTAGATCGATCATTCTGCGGCTACTATTTTGTACCTCGTTTAAATATTCTTTTTGTTGTTTATTAAGCTTTCCAGTTTTTTCATCAAACACCTCTTCTAAATACCAACTGATTGCTGTAAGCGGAGTACGAAGCTGGTGCGACGCCAGAGAAACAAACTCACTTTTTGCCCGATCAATTTCTTTTACTGTTGTTATGTCGCGTTCTATACTAACAAAAAATTCCACCTCGCCATTTTTATTAAATATGGGAGAAATGCTCGTTTCAGCATCATAAATTTGCCCATTTTTACGTTTATTTTTAATTTCTCCTTTAAAAGTTTTCTTGTCTTGTTTAATCACTTTCCACATTTTTACATAAAAATCTTTGTCCATTAGTCCACCCCAGGGTTTTCCTGCCTTCGCTCCAATAATTTCCCTTATTGGATACCCCGTGATATGTTCTGTTGCTTTATTCGCATATAAAATAATGCCTTCTGCGTCAGTAATCACTATATGATCAGAGGCGCTTTCCACAGCAAGCTTAAATTTCTCCAAATTTTGAGCCAACAACCTAGTTTCTTCTTTTTCTTTTTCTATCTCTTCATATTTGTTCTTGAGCTCTTCCTCCATTTTTTTATGTTCAGTTACATCTCTGAAAATGCCCAAACAATACATTTTACCGCTTATTATTATTTTAGAACCGGTAATATCAGCATAAAAAACACTGCTGTCTTTTCTTTTTATTGCAACACCATCAATTGATTCAATTTCTCCTGCTGTCAATCTATCGAATTGCTTCAAAACATAAGCCGAATCGTTTTTTGAACAAATATCTGTGGCGCTTAAATTTTTTATCTCTTCGGGACCATATCCCAACATTCGGCAAATTGCCTTATTGTAAAGGTAAAATTTTTTGATCGATATATCCATCAAAAGCATTCCGTCACTTGCGCCATCAAAAACGGTCCTAAATTTTTCTTCTTCCTGTTCTTTTAACTTTTCTGCCATTTTTTTTTGCTCAGTAACATCCCTGACCACAGCATGAAGAAACGCTTCTCCGTCATACTCAACTCTTGATAATAAAACTTCTGCGAAAAAATTCTCGCCATTTAAACGCTTGTGCGTCCACTCAAAAAAATTAGATCCCTCGCGCATCGCTTTTTCAATCATTTCTTTAGCTTTTTTGTCAGAAGCGCGACCATCCGGTTGAAGCTTGGGAGATAATTTCCACGGCTCATAAGATAAAAATTCTGCCTCATCCTTTGCCTTAAACATTTCTACTGTGGCCGGATTTCCAGATGTAAACTTCCAGGACGGCGCCTCAAGAGTCATAACGGCGTCACGAGACGCCATAAAAAGTGCCCTATATTTGCCCTCACCATAACGCGTATTTTTTATATTTTCTGATCGATCTTGATTTGGCATTTTTTATTTAAATATATTTTTTATCATTGAGATCTTGAGTTGTTTCTATTTTACCAAGAATGGCAAGAATTTGTTTATGTTCATTTTTTAGTTCCTCTATAATTGGGCTCATTTTTGATTAGTTTAGATTAAAGACCAAACATCAATAAAAATACATTTAAAAAGAAACCCGGCAGTGACTCTGGAGTAATGGCGCCACTTGGAGGCGGCACAATATTATTTATCAGTGGCTGTTGGTTTAATGGTGATTGCTGATTTATCGGCGGCAAGAAAGATCCGGGTGGCGCTGATTGATATTCTCCAGGTTGACCCATAGGCTCTGTTGGACCACAATTTTCTCCTTGGCATGGTTGCGGAGGTGCCATCATATTATTTGGCATTTGCTGTTGTCCTTGACATTCTTCAGGATTTTGGCAAGCACCCGGTCCTGCTGGTGGAAATTGTCCGGGTTGAATATTTGGGTCGCTGGTGCCTGGTGCAAATTGTCCGCCACTACCAAAACCCGAAGATCCGCCCGGCGCGGACTGTCCGCCAGGCGCCATCGCGCCACCTGCACCTGGTTCACCCGGACCCATCATTTTTTCAAAACAATTTTTCATCTGACCTCCAATTTCTTTAGGTGGCATAGTCGTGCCACTTTTGAATTTTGCCATCATCTCCGCTCCAATCTGAGAATCAAGACATTCAAGCACAGATGATGGCGCCTGGTTTAATGTTTCTTGAAATTTTTGCTTTCCTTCTTCCATTCTCTTTAAATCTTCCGGTGGAATCATGCCGTTTTCTTTTCCAAAATTAAAGCACATTTCTTGATTGTCTGGATTATTACAAAGGGCCTCACACTCATCTTTACTCTTACAGCCTCCTGGACCCTTGCCTCCAGTTTTCCGAGCCATAGCGGCTTCCTCCGCATTCATAAATCCAGCCGCTTCGGAAAATTTAAGACATTCTTCAAAGTGCGCATCTTGTGAACAATAATTATCACACTCCTCCTTGCCCTTGCAGGCCGGTGGTTTGATTCCCTTTTTCAAAGCCTGCAACATTTTTTGGGAATCAGCTTTTTCCTGATCGCTCATAAAACCGGCCTCCGAAGCAAAGCTTATACACGCCTCCATATTATCGGGGCTACTACAATAGGCATCGCAAGCATCCTTGCCACGACATGGTAACGGCTTCACTCCTTTTTTAATGGCTACCAACATTTTCTGGGCATCTTCAAGTTCTTTGCCCTGAATAAAACCGGCCTCCGAAGCAAAAGAAATACATTCTTCCATATGACCGGCTTCGCTACAATAAGCGTCGCACTGGTCTTTATTTCCACAGGCCGGAGGCTTCACGCCTCTTTTGATAGCGGCTTGAACTTTTTTGGCCTCTACCAAATCATTCGCAGTCATCAAATTATTTTTTTCGGCGAAGGCGACGCATTCATCAATGCGGGTTATGTCGTTACAATAAGTCTCGCACTCATTTTTACCGCGACAATTACCCGGACCCTTGCTCCCAGATGCCACAAATTTTTTTGCCCTCTCGATTTCTTCTTTGGGCATTAAATTGTTTTTTTCAGCAAAATTTAAACAGGCGCTCGTGTTCTCGGTCTTATCACAATAAGACCTGCAAGCCGCCTCATCTTTACAACCGCCCAATTCTTTGACCGGATATTGGATACTGGCAACTCCGCCCGCCTCTTGAGCAAAAACCTTACCGATCAAAACAGCCGAGCCGATTATCAGAGAACTTATAATAACGGAACCAACAATAAGATGTTTAGTTTTTACCCCGTTAGATAAGTTTTGCTTATACATTTTCATATTTTTTGTTTCATCCTCGTTAACATTTACTCAAAATAATTTTTTGGTAAGTATCTAACGGGGTGAATAATTATTATTCGAATGGGCTATTTCTTCGATTATACTCAGAACAAATCCTGAGCTAGTCGAAGGGATTAGTTTTTATATCTTTAAACGGGTTGGCCTTGTCGGCAGGATTAATGTCTGGCTTGCTGTCCAATGGATTTACTTGAATTGGCGGCAATACACCTTTGGACGCGCTTTCAGTTATTTTGTCTGCGGACTCCCCAGCACTATTTAAAAGTTTATCTTCTGGCGATAATCTATATTCCTTCCATTTTACCCAACCAAAATACCCCAGAGTTATCAAAACAACCAACGAAACGACCGCGATTGATAGATAAATTGCTTTTTTTGACATATTTATAATTGCTATGTTCTATACGATTATTTTACCATATTTTTAAAATTTATGAAAAGAAAACAAAAACAAACAAAACAACTAATATCAAAACCAAAAATTTAAACATATATCCTTTTTTGCGACAACACCATTTAGATCCACATCCCTCAAATTTTTCTAATCTTTCAGCTTGACTTACATATAATTTAAATTAGAGTAAGGCATAAGTAGCTCTTTAATAAGCTCGGAGGAAATTGTGCGCGACACCAAAAGGGCTCGACACAAACAAACCTTAAAAGAAATTACTGGCCGGACAGACAGACTAGGAATGCCTATTGATAAGAATATAAAATCGCTTGTTGTGGCCCTCATTCTAAATGGGTTTATCACATATCAATCGTGCGAGGGGCACACAGATCACTCGATGGGCGCGCCTTGGGTGGATATTGCGGCCCCCAATCGTCCTGACGAAAAATTTGTTAAACAAAATTATATCATAAACCAAACGGCCAGAAAATTGGGAATCAAACAAGAAATAGAGGATGTTAGAAAAACCAACATAGATTTATTTTGCACAGTAATTGATATAGCCCAAGAAAAATATTCCATTAATCCAGAAACTAAAAAACACAAAAAATGGCGCGCCGAAACTAAATTACTTGAAATTAAACTAAACAGACTACTTGAAGAGTTTTACAAAAATAAGTCCCATATCGCAAAAATAGTAAGATTAAAAATTTTGACGTTTTCTGACGCAGATTTCAGACTATTTAATGGCGGCATGGGATGGATGCAGGATGACTTTAAACTAACCTCAATGTTTACCCTTGAAGAAAAAATCGGGCACGACTCTAGATTAAAAATATATCAACATGAAATGAGTGGGTTTGCTAAATTTTTAATGTTCAAATATTACCATTCAACGACATAAACCCGCATTGTGCGGGTTTTTTATTTTGGTTTTTAAAAAGAAAAAGTCCCGAGTAAATCGGGACCAAAGATTTTAGCATCCGTTAAGGCCTGTGTTCGGCGGATTGTACAGCATGAGACGCGCAGCCCTACGGAAATCGTCAACATGATTCAAATCATGACGCATATCGGTGAGAAGCTTGATGTCCTCTGGATCTACCGGATGTCCACATCCGGTCTTGGCAGAGACCACCGCGAACTTGGGTTTTTCAAGGAACTGAATTGAACCGTCAGAACCTCTCACCGCTTCACCGCTTTTGGGAATGAAGTTCATAATGGCGACATAATGAGGGCTCAGAATTGAGCCAAGATTGACCATCTGGCCCACGAGACTCTTGCCCTGCTCCAAAACCTCTTCCGGCATTACTTCCCGTTCTGTTGGCCAACCTTTAGAAGCTTCTGGACGCCACATAACTTGACCCTCCTCTCTTAATGTCCACGCTACACCAATTCAAAAGCTTTGTCAAGCATCGCGTAAATATTTTTAACGTCCTCGCGCCATTTAAAAGTAAAAAGCGCCCCATCTTGCGGGACGCTTTATTTTTTAATCCAATTTCATTAAACAGAAATTCCCATTTTGCGCGACAACTCTTCCGCCTCTTCAATCATAGCGCCCAAACCAGCTGTAATGCCATCAATCCAGAAATGCTCGTTGGTTGGATCAAGGCCAAATGGCTTGAGTAACTCCACCACATTCTTAGTAGAGCCCGATCTCAACATGTCCAGATATAAAGGTTCAAAACGCTTGCCCATTTTCTCTTGCTGAGCGTAAATGCTTTGGGTCAGAAGCTCTCCAAAAGAATATCCGTAAACATAGAACGGCCTGTGAAAATGAGGGATGTAGCTCCAAAGGTGCTGTGCGTTTTCATAAGTAAAAACTTCCCCATCTTCACCATAGAGACATTTCAGCGTTTCTAGCCAAAGAGCATCGAGTTCTTCAACCGAAAGCTTTTTAACCTCTTTCCACTCGCGATAAGATGGATCCATGCCGTGAAGCCGGCGTTCAAAATTGGAAAATCCAATTTGTCGAACCATCGTGTTAAGAATATCATCAATTTTACTCATAATCAGCGCGAGCAGAGCCTCATTGTTTTTCTCTGCAGTGAGCCGTTTCTTCAAAAAGTTATAGGTGGTCATTTCGCCAAAAACCGACGCTGTCTCAGCATAAGCAGTTGGGGCGTGACACATCAGAGGCCCTTGGGCCTGACCCGCAAGTAGTCCATGCACACCATGACCCAATTCATGAGCCAAAGTCATCACATCTCCGCCAGAGCCCAAGTAGTTCAAAAAGGTAAATGATGTGGGAATATTACCAGGCAAGACAATAGAACAGTTATAGGCTCCGTCCCGCCTGCCTTTTCCAGCTGGAGCATCAATGCGTTTATTTTTAATAGATTTACGAATGAGCTTGGCGAGCGTTGGACTAAAACTTTGATAGGCATCGACAACAATCTTGAGCGCCTCCTTAAATGGCACAATGGTTGTGTCAGAAAATGGCATCGGCGCGTTACGATCACTCCATCTCAACTTTTTCAAACCAAGATGCGCAGCCTTAAGGCGATAGTAGCGTCTGGCAAGCGGGCCAGCCACATCTTCGACGGCCCTGTGCAGGGCATCCACTACCGCGTCAGGAATCTGATTGGACTTATTGCGTGATTCCATCGGATGTTTATAAGAGCGCTCCCGAATTTCCACCACCTTAGAACCGACTACCATGTAGAGATTTTGCGCAGAATATTTAGCAAACATCCCGCCCAATCCCAAATTAATAATTTTCAGCAGCCGAGCTCTTTCTTTGGCGTCTTTTGATTCCGTCAGCAGATCAAGCATTTCTGTCAATGTTTTATTTTTACCCTGAAACTTAAATTTCAAATCCGATTCCAATTCATCAAAAAACTCGCTCCAGGAGCCTGAGCCAAATGGACTGCGCTTGGTAAGAGCAGACTCTACTGACTCACTCAATAGGTGTGGCTTGAAAATACGGGTATGTTCTATCCAGGGACGATACTTGGCAACAACTGGATAATTTTTATATAGTTTCGCAAGCATCTCTTCGCTCAAAGCAACCAACTCGATATCAAAGAAAGTTAGATATTCTCCCGACGCCCTGCTCAGTTTTATTTTTGCATCGGCAATTTTAGATTTAACCACAGCATCGCCAACATTCGTGCTTTGTTTAAGAAACAAATACACAAAAACCTTACTTTCAAGCATGCTGATATTGGCGTAGTCCGTGATCGCTTGACTGAGCGTTTCTCCAAGCCTACCTTTATGGGCTGCGTAAAAATTTTTAATCATCTCAACCAATGCCGCGATATCTAAATCAATCTGCGGATCGTCAACGCCCCTGTACATGCACTTGAGATCCCATCTAAAATTCTCAGCTCCAGTATTTTTTTCCGGCGCTTGTGATTTCTTTTTACTCGTCACCTTGACCCTCCTTTTTAAAGAACCAAAATCTAAAGAGAGTATATGTTTATTTTTGTTTTTTGTAAAGATTTAAAAAATCAAAATAAAAAACAAGGACACGCATCCTTGTTTTTTTGAAGTATACCTGGCAAGAGAAAATTTATCAGGTAAATCAGCTTAACAATTTATCAATAAACTCCTTAGCTAAGAAATCTATGTCTTTTCTGGCTCGGTTAATGTCGCCCCTATCGTATGGATATCTCGCCTCAAGGTGAGGGGATGGATCAGTGTTATCTTTGATCACTCCGCTAGCAAAATGACGATAAAACCCTAATCCACCTGACGTCCCAAGCGAGCCTTCACTTTGAATCGTTCCATAACGAATGTGGTTGTTTTTAATAATATCATTTTCTTCATTTATTGAAACAGCGGCCACATCAAAATTAATTCCGAGTCTTTTCATCGCCTCTACAAGCCCCTGAATTACAGCACCCGTACAAATATATTCTGTCACCACCAAAGCTTTGCCGATTTTGTCTTTTTTACTAGCCAGAAAATCTTTCACCGCTTTTGCTTTTTCAGGATCCTGATAACGTCCGGCAGTAATGAAATATGTTTGAAGCGAGTCTTGTCCATTTTTTAATCTGGCATTATTAATTATTTTGCTCAAAAATAGACTGGGAAGGCGTCCGCTGGCTTCGTCGCTTAAAACCGTATCATAGGAAGGCAGGTCAGATTCTATTTTAATGACCAAACGAGCCAGAGCTTTTATCGAGCTCGGCTTAAAAGGATCCCTAACGCTTTTTGCCAATTCTTCAATATCCCCTAATTTAGACAGCTTTTCTCTGATTTGTTCTTCTGTTAATTCGGGTCTCGGGACTTCTGCGTTTTGTGCCTCTTGTTCTTTAATTTCTTGTCCTTTAATTTCTTGTCTTTGTCCTTCAGATTTTGCTTCTAAAAAACCTCTAAAAAATTTCATGTTTTAATATTGGATTTGTTTTTAACCTACTTTTAGTTTAGTACGGTTCAGCAGAATATGTAAAGCAAAATAAAACCGCAGAAGAATATTGCAATGCAAATGGGCTGTTTTTATTAAAATAATCAGTAGTCTCGACGGAAAATCGAACAATCGCTTCGCGATTTTAAAACCCAGCGGTTTTAATATTTCCGCAACGGGAAAACTCCCGTTTTCCCGACCCCTTTCCCTTTACTGTTCGAATCCCGCCGAAAATTAATAAAATTAAAAGCCTCCTTGTGGGAGGATTTAATTTTATTAAGTAGCCTCGACGGGATTCGAACCCGTGTTACCAGGATGAAAACCTGGCGTCCTGACCGGGCTAGACGACGAGGCCCCGACTTCGCTAAAGCTACGTCGAGGCAAGCCACACTTCGCCAAGGCTTCGTGGTGGCAAGCATGTCTCGATAAAGCTTTATTAATAGTATAATTTTTTTAGTATTATATATCAAGGTTGATTAAAAACAAGAGACGTGGCAAGATTAATTTAGTCATCTTTTTAATGATAGATAATAATTGTATGTTTGAATTATTTAAACATCCAGAAAAACAGAAGGACGAACAATCCGATGAACCGTCAAGCCCAAAAAATCCTAATATTCCAACACAGGAAAGAACTTCCGGCCTTCTTAAGATTGTTGGTACCTTAACAACCCCCGAAGAAGATAGGGTTAAAAAATATTATCAACTTCTTTTTGAGGAACAGCCTATTTCTCACGAACCAATCGTCAAAAATGTCCTTAAATTTTTTTCGTCTATAAAAGAACTAAAAGATATAGAAAGATCAAAAACTCCTGAAGAGACAGAAACCATAGAACAAATTAATTTAAATATGGCAAAATTCGTTTCAGAATATGGCGGACAACCCATTGATGTGCCTGAAAAGAACATTCATTTTCTAAATCCGTCCAAAGTTGATAAGTCTGTATTTGATCAACTGGGATTTGGTGGGTTTGGCGGCACAGAAGCTCTAGCAATACACTCTACAGATAGACAATCTATTTTACTAGGGTCTAGTCCACAAATAAACATCCCCTTAAAAAAAGCTTTAACAATAGTTCATGAAATGCTGCACTTTAATTCCTTTCAATCAGTCACAATAAAAAAAATTGGTCCAGAAAAATTGGAAGCAGACACAAGGAGATGCGGTCTTGAAATGAGGAGCCCTAAAAACAAAAGTGTTTATTTTATGGATTTTAATGAAGCCTTGACCGAAGAGTTAGCTATAAGATTTGAGAAAAAATATTTTCCTAAAATCCCAACATTACAAAGAGAATTTGAAGGGAAATCTAAAGCAGTAAAAGCTTTTCAACCAATTTTTCAACAAGAGAATTCGGGGGATGAATTGCCCCCCATTGCATTCATTGATAAGGAGGGGTTCTTTTGTAGTTATACCTACTCCGAAGCTCGAAATAGATTTTGGAAAATAATAAATGGTATTCTTGAAAAACATCCTGATAAATTTAAATCAGAAGAAGAGATTTTTGATAAATTTGCTCGAGCATATTTTACTGGTCACTTTTTAGAAATTGCTAGATTAATTAAAGATGCTTATGGTAGGGCAGGTTTAAGACAAATTGCCGAAGATGATTTTTTTAAACACTTTAAAAAGTTTAACACAGATGTTGAATAAAAATGTTAATTCTATCTATTGAAACAAGTTGCGATGATACGGGAGCGGCAATTTTAAAAGTAAGCGGACCTGTCAAAAACCCGTCTTTTGAAATACTCGCAAACACCACATCTTCACAGGATGAAATTCATTCCCCCTTTGGAGGAATTGTGCCAAATTTGGCATGCAGGGCGCATGAAGAAAATTTGCCGCCTGTCATTTATAGCACCCTCACCAAAGCAAAAGAAAAATTAAAAATTGACATCAAGACTCTTATTAAAAAAATTGATTTTATAGCCGTCACCTCTGGGCCAGGCCTTTCTCCCTCTCTTTTAATGGGCGTAAGCGCCGCTAAGACCCTCGCTTTTTCTTGGAAGAAAAAAATTGTGCCAACAAACCATTTGATTGCACACATTTACGCAAATTTTTTAGAAAATAATAAAATTAAATTTCCGGCCTTGGCCCTAATAGTTTCCGGAGGTCACACCCAGCTTGTCTTAATGAAAAAACATCTGGATTTTAAAACTATCGGAAAAACCAGAGACGACGCCGCGGGCGAGACATTTGATAAAGCGGCGAGAATTTTGGAGATTGGGTATCCAGGAGGGCCAGCCGTCGCCAAAAGAGCTGAAGTGGGAAATCCTGTCGCATTTAATTTGCCGCGCCCAATGCTCAATGCAAAGGTAAATTTCTCCGCCAGAGGCGGACCAGCCTCGGGCTGGGATTTTAGCTTTTCAGGATTAAAAACGGCTGTTTTATATCTGGTGAAATCTTTAGGAAAACTTAGTGAAAAACAAAAAGATGATTTGTGCGCCTCCATACAGAAAGCGATTGTAGATGTCTTGGTCACTAAAACTATGCGTGCCGCAGAAAAATATAAAGTTAAATCTATCATTTTAGGCGGTGGAGTAGCGGCCAATGAAAAATTGGTGAGCGAAATGAAAAAAGCATCAAAAAAAATAGGCGCATCATTTTACTGCCCCAAAAAATCTCTTTGCACCGACAACGCCCAGATGATCGCTGTCGCTTCTTACTATTTAAAAAATAAAGCAACATCTTGGAAAAAAATTAAAGTGGACGCGAATTGGAAAATATAACTAATTTCTTTAAACGCTTTTTATCTCTCAGATGCTTGCTCAGATAATTTAAGATTCTTTTTCGCTTTGATTCAAAACTCAGCCAGCCCCTTTGGATAATCCAAAGGGGCTGGCTTCAAACAACTTGAACCAATCCGCCCAGGGCGGACTTATCCGCCTTGGGCGGACCGCTCAAACTTATCATTAAATTATGTCTTCGCTGCGCAAATGTTCGATAAAAATCGTTTAGGGAATAAAAATAACTTTTCTTAATAAAATCAATAAGGATTTAAATTTTCTTTGACCGCCAGACAAAAAACTGTACAATAAAAATATGCAATTGGAATTTTTCAACAAAAAAGCAGGATTTGATTATCAATTCCTGGAAAAATTTGAAGCAGGAATAGAATTGAATGGACAGGAGGTAAAATCAATAAAAACCGGACACATCAGTTTAGCGGGGTCTTATATTATTGTGCGTGGCGGTGAGGCTTGGCTTATCGGTACAAGCGTTCCGCCCTACCAAGTGAAAAATGCGCCCAAGGGATATGACCAGGAACGAGCGCGCCGACTTCTTTTAAAAAGAAAGGAAGTTGACTACTTAATGGGAAAAACCAAGGAGAGCGGCTTGACACTTTTGCCAACCAAAGTGTATACTACGAAAGGTTTGATTAAAGTTGAAATAGCTCTTGCGCGCCATAAAAAAATGTCCGACAAAAGAGAGGTTATCAAAAAACGCGAGGCGCAAAGAGAAATTACATCAGGCAGGTTCTTTTAAGTAAACCAGCCACCACCCACAAGTAGGTGTGGGCCTACCTACCGGTAGGCAGGGGTAAATATGGGGATGTTTTGATTCGACAGAAATAGCAAGCAATCGTTGAAGCCGAAGCCGATCAACCACTTCGTAAAAAGTTGATCACCAATAAGTGCAAACTTATTCTCAAAAGCGCGCGTAGCTTTTGCTACTCCCGTGCTTGCTTTTGCCTAATTTAGCGTGAAAGCCATCGCTTTAACCCATACCTGTTAAGTTCAAGCGGTGTTATATTAACAGGTTCGAGCCAATCATTTGCCTTAATTGTTGGCTCTAAACAAACAAAGGCAAGCGTTGCGCACATTTTTTCCTATTTAAAGACGCAATGTACAAAACTAATGGGAACAAGCTTCTAAAATCGGTTGTCCATCATTTTTGGACGAGGGTTCAATTCCCTCCATCTCCACCGAAATTCCCTTAACAACTTGAGGGAATTGAAGGGTATTTTTAAAAATCAAACTGCTTTGATTTTTAAAAAACCCCGGCTCCGAAGGAGATATTTTGCCTGTTTGGAACGAACGTGCAAAATATCGGGTGAGGAGAATTCCCTCCATCTCCACCAATTTTTCCCAAGAGCTTTAGTGATTGGCTGAAAAATTGAGTGTCTCGCCTTGGGCGGACACCTCGTTACAATTTAAAAAAACAATAGATATAGCAAAATTTTATAGAAAAAATCAGCAAATAAGGGCTCTCGAGCTTCGTGTGATGGATGAAAAAAACCAAGCGTTGGGAGTAATGCCTCTTTATGAGGCGTTAAAAGTTGCCCAGAGCAAAGGCCTGGATCTGGTGGAAATATCTCCTACCGCCAATCCTCCTGTGGCAAAAATTACAGACTATGGAAAATTCCTCTATGAGATTAGCAAGAGAGAAAAAGGAAATCAAAAACATTCCAAGCAGTCAGAAGTAAAGATTATTCGTATCGGATTTTCTTCTTCACCGCACGACATGGAGACCCGCGTCAGACAAGCAGAAAAATTTTTGAAAGAAGGGCACAAAGTAAAAATCGATCTGATGCTTCATGGGCGAGAAAACGCTCACCAGGATATAGCGCGTAAAAAATTTGACGATTTGCTATCAATGTTTATACTAAAGACTAAAGTTGAACAAGGATTAATCAAGCAAGGCAGAATCTTATCGATGATAATATCCGCCACTAAATAAATAATATGAACGGAAAACTAAAAACCAAAAAAGCAGTTACAAAAAGAATTAAAGTCACAGGCACAGGCAAAATGATGCGCCGCAAAATGGGAGTGGATCATTTTCGCGCAAAAAAAAGCTCGATTGTCCAACAAAGAAAAAGCAAAGAATACAGCGTAGGAAAAACCAATTCCAGAATATTGAGATCGTTAACGACATAAATTTAAATTCTCCAGCCCAAGGCTGGTCCGCCTCGGGCGGAAGATTCTAATACAATATGACAAGAGTAAAAAGAGGCAATATCGCCATCAAAAGACGCCGCAAAACCTTAAAATACACTAAGGGATTTTTATTGAGACGAAGCACCAAAGAAAGCGCCGCCAAAGAAGCGCTTCTGCACGCCTGGAGCTATGCTTTCCGCGATCGCCGCAAAAAGAAAGGTGTCGCGCGCGCCAAATGGAATATACAGATCAATGCCGCAAGCCACATACAAGGATTGAGCTATAGTAAATTCATAAGCCAGCTCAAGAAAAATAATGTGAAATTGGACAGAAAAATTCTCGCCGAACTCGCCAACAAAGAACCGAAGGTTTTTGAAAAGATATTAAGCTCCGTCAAATAATTACTAAACCCGCCCCATTCATTTTAAATGAATGGGGCGGGTTTTTTGTTGAATTGCTCCAAAGCGACGGTGGGAGTAAACCCTGCCTACCGGCAGGCAGGCCCCACACCCACAACACATATTAATATCTCTAATTTCAAAATATCAGTCTATGAATCAACACCGATTTTATCTCTTTGCGCTAAGGTGGATGTGGGGGTAAAATGTATGTATATGAACATAACTAAACTTAAACAAAATTTAATTTGGGTTGTTCCGATATTACTTTTGAGCGTGATGGCGATTCTTTTAATTCAAGCCGCTAAAGATGACGCGGCGATAGTCGACGAGTCGCCTCATATCACCGCCGGATATTCATATTTAAAATTTTTTGACGCGCGCTTAAACCCCGAGCACCCTCCCTTAATAAAAGATTTAGCAGGACTGCCGCTTCAGTTTTTAAATTTAAACTTCCCCACACAAACTGATGCCTGGCAAAAAAATGTAAACGATCAATGGGCATTAGGGCACGATTTTTTGTGGGGGTCGGGAAACAACGGGCATCAGATAGTTTTTTGGGCTCGTATCGGACCGATTTTAATAACGCTACTTTTAGGATTTTTTGTATTTTTTTGGACAAGAAAAATCGCTGGAAATTGGGCCGCCTCGCTGGCCTTGGCACTTTACGCTTTCTCCCCCACCATACTAGCGCATGGACACTTGGTAACAACAGATGTAGGAGCCGCCGCGGGAATAATTATTGCCACTTATTTTTTTATAAAATATTTGAAGGAAAATTCCTGGCAAAATTTATTATTGGCAGGAATTATTTTCGGCCTGGCACAGCTCACCAAATTTTCTGTATTTTTACTTGTACCATTCTTTTTCTTTTTAACGCTTTGGTGGTATATGGCCCACCAAAAAAGCTGGGTCTCATTTTTCAAAATCATCGGTGGGGTAATTCTTATCGGCATATTGGGAGCGGTTGTTATTAACTTGTGGTATATGCCGCATGTGTGGAATTATCCACAAGAAAAACAGCTCTCTGACGCACAGTCCATACTCCAATCTTTTTCCAGTAAACCTTTAGCTGATTTAGATTTTTGGCTGATAAAAAATCCTATCTTGCGCCCCTTGGGGCAATTCTTTTTGGGCATTTTAATGGTTACGCAAAGAGCCGTCGGAGGAAACACGGCTTACTTTTTGGGCGACGTAACGAACGCCGGATGGTGGTACTACTTCCCCGTGGTATATGTCCTTAAAGAGCCCTTGGCGTTTTTAATAATGGTGCTTACGGCACTTTGTTACTCGCTTTATTTAATCTGGGAAAGACGGCCGCAAAACTTCAGTCAAGCCGTCACAAAAACGCTGAATTGGTCAAGAGAAAATTTTGAAATTTTTGCCCTGCTGTGCTTCGTGATTTTTTACATGGCCTACTCCATGAAGTCAAATCTGAATATAGGGGCAAGACACTTAATGCCCCTGATCCCGATGATGTATATTTTGGTAAGCGTTAAATTATCTGACTGGATGCGCACAACGCTTGAATATATTCCACAAAATATTTTAACGGCTATGTGGCTAAGAATAAAACATGCTTTTTCTTATGCCGGAAAATTTTCGATTGTCTTGGTTCTTCTTGCCTGGTACATTGTAAGCTCGCTTTTGAGCGCTCCGATGTTTTTATCATATTTTAATGAGATAGCTGGAGGGCCAACTAACGGATACAAATATGTGGTAGACTCAAATTATGATTGGGGGCAGGATTTGTATCGGCTAAGAGACTTTGTAGATCGCAATTTTATTGATAAAATAGGAGTAGATTATTTTGGCGGAGGAAATCCACGCTTTGAGCTGGGACCGAAGGTGGAGGCGTGGAATTCGTCCTTGCCAAAATATGATGGAAAATGGTTTGCGATATCAACCACATTTTTACAAAATGTTTCGGGGGAACTCACCAAAGGATTTAAAAGACAGGTCCCCGATGAGTATTCGTGGCTCTTGCAAGAAAAACCATTTGCCCGAGCCGGTCAATCTATTTTTATTTATAAATTAAAATAGACCCCCACACCTAATTGGTGCAAAATTTTTCGCGAAGCCGAGATAGATTATTTAATAACCCATTAATATAATTATCACTTTAAAAAATTATCAACTAAATTTTAATGCTTCGCGCACCAATTAGGTGTGGGGGTAAAATAAATTATGCAAAAAATTGAAACAAAAGACGTGACTTGGATAAATATCCAAAATCCGACTGATTCTGATATAGAATTTTTAAAAAAAGAGCATGGAGTACACGCGGTAGTTTTAGAACAACTTCGTCGGCCAAGTATGCGCCCAACGGTTGAACAATATCCAAACTATTTCTACATGATTATGCATTTCCCTGTTTTTAACCCAGAAAAAAGAGCCAGCCAGTCTGCTGAAGTTGATTTTATAATTTTTCAGGGCATGGTCATTACTGTTCATTACAATGAAATAGAGCCGCTGGGAGATATTTGGAATAAGTGCGAAAAAGATGAAAGCTACCGATCAATCTGTTTTGGTAAAAACTCAGGCCAATTAATTTATCACATCATACACAATCTTCTAGTTTTCTCTATGCGAGAATTAGATCACATTGGAAAAAATATCGAGAGCATAGAAAACGCCATCTTTTCTGGACAGGAAGAAGAGATGGTGCGAGAAATATCAATTGTACATCGTGATGTTCTGAATTTTTATAGAACTGTAAAGCCAGAACGCGGAACGCTGGAGTCGCTAGAAGCTAGAAGTGACGCGTGGTTTGATGAGAAAGAAAAGCCTTTTTTTACAGATTTATTGGGAGATTATATGAAGGTGTGGAATCTGCTCGAAAGCTACAAAGACACCCTAGAGTCACTACAAAATACCAATAATTCCTTAATCTCTGACCGCACCAATAAAATAGTAAAAACTTTAACTATACTATCGGTAGCCTTAATGCCCCCGGCTTTGATGATAAGCATTTTCTCAAATAATTTTGTTTTTCATAGATCATATTGGAGCGTCCCATTGGAAGCATTAGTGATTATAATCTTGACTCCTTTAAGCGTATTTATATCCTTCGCTATCTTTAGGTATAAAAAATGGTTGTAACTTGCTGATCAAGTTTAATTGATATATATTACCTGTAGACATAAATACTTATGAGCAATCTTGAATTTACAAAAAACTCTATAAAGGCCAACCAGCTTCCTCCGCAAAATGTACAAGCTGAACAGGCCGTTTTGGGAATGCTCATGATGCACAAAGAAGCCCTGGACAGAGTAGCAAATATCATAACTCCCGAAGATTTTTATAGCAGGGTCAATAAACTTATCTATCAAGCGGCGCTTGATCTTTATGAGAAACAAGAACCCATAGATCACTTAAGCATCACTTCTCGCCTTGCGGAAAAAAGACAGCTGGACGAAGTGGGAGGAGCTGACTATTTAACATCTTTAGCAAACACTGTAGTGGCTCCATCACATTTAGATAGTTATGCCCGCATGATAAGGCGCAAAAAAATAATGCGCGACATGATACAGGCATCATACGAAATATCCGAACTGGGCTTTCGGGAAGAAGAGGATGTGGAAGAATTGCTTGATAAAGCCGAACAAAAAATATTTCAAATTTCACAAAAATCTCTACAAAAAAGCTTTTCGCACATAAACGATGAAATCGAAGGCGCCTTTTCTAGAATAGAAAAACTTCAAAAGGGCGGAATGGTCAGGGGCGTGCCTACAGGATTTGATTATTTAGACAAAATTCTTTCCGGACTACAAAAGTCCGACTTGATAGTGCTTGCGGCGCGCCCAAGCTTGGGAAAAACATCTCTCGCTCTTGATATAGCAAGGCATGCTGCCGTCAAAGAAAAAATTCCTGTAGGCATATTCAGTTTGGAAATGTCCAAAGAGCAATTGGTAGATAGATTTATATCAGCAGAATCATATGTTGATCTTTGGAGACTGCACACCGGACAGCTTAAAAAAGATGAGGGTGATTTTGAACGAATAAATAAGGCGCTGGCAAGCCTGTCAGGAGCGCCCATCTACATAAACGATTCTTCGGCTACAAATATTATGGAAATGCGCGCTATGGCGCGCCGTCTACAGGCTGAACACAAAGATCTGGGGCTTATCATAGTGGATTATCTTCAGCTTATGCAGGCACGCACAAAATCTGACAATATGGTCCAACAAATAACAGAAATCTCAAGATCCCTAAAAGGCTTAGCTAAGGAATTAAACATACCAATACTTGCTCTTTCTCAGCTTTCTCGAGCCATAGAACAGCGAGGTGGCAGGCCCAAATTATCCGACCTAAGAGAATCTGGATCCATTGAACAGGATGCCGACTTGGTAATTTTTATACATAGAGAGCGCGGAGAAGACAACAGTTTAAACAGAGACTCCGAAATCTTGATTTCTAAACACAGAAATGGCCCCACTGGCAGGTGCATACTTAACTTTGAAGAAAAGTACGCCACTTTTAAAAATCCGGATATGGAACACGAAAATCCGGTAGAACCCACGGAACAATATAGCGCTTGATAGAAATGCTTCCTGAAAAATTACAAAAACTTATTCAAATCTTCCAAAAATTCCCCGGAGCCGGGCCGCATCAAGCGGCTCGCATCGCGTTTTGGTTTTTAAGCCAATCCAAGACGTCTCAGGAACAGCTCGTCCAGGCTCTAAATGAAGCTCGAACTTTTATCAAAGTGTGCCCAAAGTGTTTTATGCATTTTGAGGCGAGTTTTAATAAGTGTATTTTTTGTGAAAATTCAGACCGCGACCAAAAAATTGTAGCCGTGGTCGCCAAAGAACAAGACGCCCTGGCGATAGAAGCCACTGGGAGATTTAAAGGAATTTATCATATTTTAGGCGGAACGATATCCTCAAAAAAAGAAGCGGCGTCTTTGCATATAAAAGAATTTTTAGAAAGAGTCGCTTCGCTAAATCCAAAATCCGAAATAATTTTAGCCTTTGACCAAACAACAGACGGAGAAGCTACCTCGCTTTATTTAAAAAAATCACTGGAAAAATATCCAGTGAAAATAACGCGCATCGGCCGAGGACTGCCATCGGGAGGCGCAATAGAATACACAGACGAAGAAACAATGTTGAGCGCCATGGAAAATAGAAAGTAGCAAATAGTAAGTAGAAAGTGGAAAATTAAAAATGAAAAATTAAAGTTATAAGTTAAAAATTTTAAACTTTGCACTTCAACTTTTAATTTTTCACTTTAAACTTTTAATTAAGTTCTGTTTATCATCACAGCATTCGGGCTTGCCAACAAATTATAATTTCGCGTTTCAAATGTTCGTAAATAAAATATATATAAAGTAAAATCCCGCTTTTGAGCGGGATTTTTTTGTTACTTCTTAGAAAATAGACAAATGAGTCTACCTGCAATATTTACAATAATCAAAGAGGCTGCCATATAAACAATAGCTATCGAAACAAAACTATCGCTCCACATAATCCATGCGCCCAATCCAAAAACAACAATACCAAGATTCCACATAAAAAGACGCGGCCAATGCATTGTACTCCAAAAAATTGCGCACAGAATAATTTGAACCAAAGCAATAAAAGCAAGCGCCCAAGAAATACCCCATTCAACACAAAGGAGCCACGCCATAAAACTCAAAACAATATTGACTAATTGACCCAGCCAAAAACCGGCATCGAATAAATTGCGCCAGCTAATCTCTGAAATAGAGTGATTATTCTTTAGCCTGCGCGCAAATTTAATGCTCTCAGAAATCGTCACCCAGCACACCGCCAAGAAACAAAGGATTGCAAGTGATGTAAGTGTCATCTTCTCCTCCCTCTCTTTGAGATTTTTAAAGACCTGATAAAAGTATAAATTATGTTTAAAAAAAGCAATAATCCCGCCAAAAGGGCGGGATTATTTTATAGATACTATTTCTACTTCTGTATATGGTTGGCGGTGGCCTTTTTTCTTATGGTACCTCTTCTTAGCGTGATATTTGAAAACTATAACTTTTTTGAGCTTGCCTTGCTTTAAAACTTTGGCCGACACCTTTGCGCCCTCAACATAGGGCTTACCCAATTTCACATTCTCACCGTCTACCACAAGCAAGACTTTATCAAAATCAACCGACTTATTTTCTTCGGCTTCAATTTTTTCTATTCTAATTTTTTTCTTAGGAGAAACCAAATATTGTTTTCCCCCTGTTTCTATTACAGCAATCATACAAAATAAAGTTTAGCAGATAAAATGTGAGTGTCAATGCCCTCTATTCCCCTATCGTCTTAATTTCCGCGACCTCTTTCAATTCATCTTTTTCCAGCAAATTCCCTACCCTGTCGCCTAAAAGCTCGACTCTTTTTTGAGAATCATCAAAGGAAGATGTGGCGTTTTGCAGATGTTTGCCAAGCTTATTAAATTCATCTACCAATTTATCCGCGTCCGTTTTTATCCTCTGTAATCTTTTCAAAACATTTTTGGTTTCTTCACTAATGCGAACATCCTTAGCCCAGTGAGATATGCTTTGCACTGTTAGATAAAAAGTGTTGGGCGATGTTAAAATAACTCTTTTTTTCATAGCAAACTCTGCCAGATCAGAATCGCGGACATTATTTATGAGCTCATAAAAAATAGTTTCGGCCGGTAAAAACAGGAGCGCCACGTCCGTCGTGCTTTCTGCTGGTAGTATATATTTACTGGCAATATCTGAAATCTCTCTTTTTATGGCATCCACAAAACTTTTTCTAAATTCGGCTTTCTTAATCTCATCTTCTTCATTGATCATTCTTTCAAAATCTTCGCGTGGAAATTTTTCATCTATAGGCAAAAGCCGCCCATTGGGAAGCTTGAGCACAGCATCCACCGCCTCTTTGCTTTTAAAATAATGTTGCATTTCAAACATATCTTTAGGATAGTATTGCCCTAAAATATGCTCAAGATGCAGTTCTCCCCATCTGCCACGAAGCTTTGGAGCGCGAAACATTTCCTGAAAAGAAGATACTTCTTGCACCTTTTTATCTATAGATTCTAAAGATTGGGTAAGACGCACTATTTCTTTACTCACACTCAAAATGCCCGAACCGGCCGCCTGTGAGCTTTTGTCTAAAGAATCTTTATTTTCTCTCAAGCGCGAATCCAGACGCGTACCCACTTCAGCCAGACGAGAATCAATTCGTTGATTGATATCATTTAGTTGCTGGGCAAATAGTCCAAACTTATTGTCAAAAACAGAGTTTATTTTTTCCAAAGAAGATTCCTGATCTGAGACCGATTTTGAAGATCTTTTTGAATACCAAAACAAAGCTAACGCCCCCAGAAAAATTATTAAAATTGTTATTTCAAATGCGTTCATACTGTTTAATTCAATTTTATTATAATCTATTTGCCATCTGATTTAAAGCGCGAAGAAGCAATATGTTTGATAACTATGCCAAAATAAGCAAAAACCCCGTTTAGTCGAGGTTTTTGTGTTAAGTTTATTGTAGTGAATTTTGACGATATTTTTTAATAATAAAATATGTGATCACTCCTAAAATTAATGCGCCAAGAATAATAGCTGTCCACAAAATCAAACTGCCCGCTCCGCCGCCAGAAGTTGGCGAAGGGGTCGGTGTGGCAACGGAACCCAGCGAAGGAGGGCAGTCAGATGAACAGTTGTCTTGATTTTCTTTAAGATTGGCTTCACAAATCTTATTTTCATTGCAAGAAGCAAAGGATGTTAGGTCCACAACCAAAATCATTTTGCCAGTTTTATCAAAAATTTTAAATAGATTTCCATTGTTATAGTAAGGAATATTAATAGCCATGGTTCCTTTGGAAATGGGTGCGCAACCACCTGTCATTTTACCGTCTTTAGTCACACCGTCAGAACAAATTACAGGAACTAAATTTAACTTAAAATCATCCAAAACTGCGCCCCGAAAAGAAATAATATTTCCCCGATAATCTCCTGTTTCAGATTTTATAAAATTTAGATCTTGAAAATATTGAATGCTCTCTGAAGCCATTTTGTCCCAGCGAATAGTTCCGCCATCATAATACAGATTCAATCTTAAAACTTCCGCGTTAACAATAACTGGTACCGCCCAAATAAAAATAATTAGCGCGATAAAAAGATTTATAAATGATTGGTGCGATTTTAAATATTTCATATTTATTTTGAAAGAAGCGCTCTAATAATTTTCATATCAATCGGACCATATTGATCATCGTTTATCTGACCACTAGCCATAAGGTCTTGTTGGGCGTCTCTATACCAACCCTTTCCAGCGCTCTGATAGTTACAACCATCAAAACAACCGGTAGACCATGGACAATCTTTTATGTTTTGAAGTTTGATACAATTTCCAGCACCACCCTCTAGGGGCTCGCGACCGGCTTCTGAATATTCATCGTACAAATTAGCAAAAGAATGACCTATTTCATGAGCAAGCACTGTATAATCATCAGAAAGAGCCAGGCGAACTTCATGTCCGCCCATAAAGGCATTGGCTCTAAACCCATAGTCGCAGGGAACCACATAAACTTTTTCAGAAACATTTTGACAGGCAGAAGCGCCAAAATCGTCGGATCTATAAAGAGTCCATCTGGCGGCAGTGATTGGTTTAAAATTGTGTAAAACCGGTTTCAAACTATCGGCAAAAGCCACCCACTTTTTTCTTTCGTCACCAGCCAAAAAAGATTGTAGACTCCACCTGGCACCACAACTCTGACCTATGTCCATAAAACCTGTATCGCGAGCAATAAGCTCTATGCCAATGGAACCGCTCCCGTCTATCGTAACACACTTGGAAGCGTCTGGAGGCGAATTGACGGTTAATTGAAAATTTTTACTGACAGAATTCTTAAGACTATCTATTGTTTTTATTGCAAAATTATAACTACCGCTTTTAGTAGGTATTCCGAAAACAGCCCCTGAGCTATTCATGCTTATGCCAGGCGGCAAAGATCCGCCCGAAACGCTCCAAGCGTAGGCTGGCGCTCCCCCCGAAACCTGCATAGTTTGCGGAGGATAATCCTTTGTCGCTTCACCATTTGGCAAATATTCACTAGAATATAATAGTTAAAGGCCCAGTTGAAGCTGTTGGGGACGGGGAGATTGTGGAGTTTAGTGAATTTGTTGAGGCTGGTGAATTTATTGAAGATGGAGAATTTGTCGGAGACGGATTCACTCCCAAAACATCTTTAATTACTATCGCCGCCCCTTTGGCTATCAAAAGTATAGCTATGCCCACCACGGCCAAAATGATGACCTGTCTGGCCTTTTTTACTCTTTCTTCACTGCCTCCCGCTGTGATAAACAAAAACGCCGCGTAAATTATCATAATGGTAGCGATAGGCAAGGCCACGATAATTATAAAATCAGCAATTTGATTGATTAGCTCTCCCACACTGCCAAACTTCAGAGGATTTTCGGGATTACCGCTTTGGGCAAATACTGGCAACACAAATGCGGCGAACAAAAAAGCGCCCACTAAAATAACAGCTGAAATTACCAATAATTTATTTATTCTCATATAATCAAATTATACAATAAAAATTATGGCTCGCCAAACAATTTAAGATATTTTAAGTTCTCCTTGACGCAAGACCTCCAGATTATCACCACCCACTTTCACGATGGTAGAGGGCTTCACTTCGCATAGCGTGCCGCCATTAAAGAATATGTCCGGTCTCTCACTAAAACTTTTTCCCGAAAATTCGTTTAAAATATCCGCGGGCCTATATAAGCTATTCTCTCCGGAAATATTGGCGCTCGTGGTAATAATCGGCTCTTTGGCGATTTTGATCAATTTCAAACAAAATTTATTGTTTGGTATACGAATGCCCACGCTATCAAATCCCTCGTTAAAAAAATTGGGTATTTTTCTGCCCTTGGAAACGACTATGGTAAGCGCTCCGGGCAAATATTTGTCTATTAAAATTTCTACATTTTTATCAACCTGGCCGTATCTTTTAAACATCAACTTGTCTAAAACCATGATACTGAATGGTTTGCCGACGTCTCTTTTTTTAATTTGATAAATTTTTTTGATTGCCTCCTCGTCAGATAGCAAACACCCCAGACCATAGCAAGTGTCCGTGGGATATATAAAAGTTTTGCCTCTCAAATAACTCTTATTCAATTCAAATTGAAGATGTTTTACTTCCATGTTTTTGTATTATAAACTCACGCTTGTTTCCTGACTTAAATCAGTATAATGAATTTAAACATTTAAAGCAAAGCCACGTCAAACGTGGCAAAGCTAATTTGCTTTTACTAATTTTTATGATAAAATTTTTGTATTAGATGGACCGTTGGTGCCACCCTACGGGTGGTCACCCGCAGGGTGATAGCCAGGGTTCGCTTAATAATAACTTGAACATGCATTATGTTTATGTAATAAAAAGTGGTATAAAGAAATGGATATATATAGGATCCACATCAGATCTCAAAAGAAGATTTGAAGAGCATAATGCTAAAAAGGTTAAGTCGACCAAGTCATACGCACCATTTACATTACTCTATTATGAAGCTTACCTAATGAAAGTGGACGCATTAAAACGCGAAATAGAATTAAAAACACACAGTCAGCAAAAGGAGATTTTGTTTAAAAAATTACATATTAATTAATGGACCGTTGGTGTAGCCCGGTTAACACGCCTCCCTGTCACGGAGGAGACCAGGGGTTCAAATCCCCTACGGTCCGCACAAATTACTAAGTTGTAACTGAAATAAAATAATAATTTTTGTTATATTGTTTTGAATGAGATAGAATGAACATATGGACGAACAACCAAGGCGCTATAAATTTTTAGATGTCTTCCAAGAATTACTGGACGGCTCACTGTCTCCTAAAGTTCAGGTAGAAATAAATGGGGTTTTTTTTGGACCAGGTGTAATTTTTCAAAGAGGCGTCGCTTTTGGGGGCGTTGATTTTCATTTGTATAAATATTTAGATGTAGCAGTAGTGAAACAACCGGATAATCACCTAAAAATAGTTGGTTTTTATAAGTAAACATGATAGATCAGACACCTTCAAAAACCAAGATATTCGATGTTGTTAAGGCACAATCTGAAACACTCGATGAGCTTTCTAAACGTCTAGTAAAAATAGAGCAGTTGGCCGATAAACAAGAGTTGAGAAATTTTAACATCATTATAGCTGTAGTTATTGCCACGATTTTAATTGTTGTAACCGTAGCGGTGCAAGTGTTACTGTCAAATAAAAGCGATCGAGAGCGAAACGACAACCTGCTCGAACAGATTCACACGACAAAAGAAGACCAGTTAAAATTGGACATTAAACAGTCTGGGCTAAAAGATGACGTAGATTCTCTTCGAGCAAAGAATCCTTACCTTAGATAAGGTTTATATAAAAACAAAATAAACATTTTAAGTGGGTGTTGATTTTTTGTAGAATTTCACAAAATCGCTTGATTTTGCTAAAATTATAGTTGTTATGAAAACAAGTCATAAAATAATTAGTGGCGATTCGCGGGCAATGAAAGAATTGCCAAACGAGAGCGTACATTTAATTATTACATCGCCACCATATTGGCAATTAAAGGATTACGGTTCAGATAATCAGATTGGTTTTAATGATAGTTATGAAAAATACATCAATCATTTGAATTTGGTTTGGAGCGAATGTAATCGAGTTTTAAAAAATGGCTGTCGTCTTTGTATAAATATCGGCGATCAATTTGCTCGCTCTGTTTATTATGGTCGTTACAAGGTAATCCCCATAAGAACAGAGGTTATTAAATTTTGCGAAACGATCGGACTTGATTATATGGGAGCAATTATTTGGCAAAAATCCACCACTATGAACACTACTGGCGGAGCAACCATAATGGGCAGCTTTCCATATCCAAGAAACGGAATTATAAAATTAGATTATGAATTTATTTTAATATTTAAAAAACAAGGCGATGCGCCCAAAATTGATAAAGAGATAAAGGAAAAATCTAAATTAAGCAAAGAGGAGTGGAATCAATATTTTCAGGGTCATTGGAATTTTGGCGGAGCCAGACAAGATGGCCATATTGCAATGTTTCCGGAAGAATTACCGCGGAGGCTAATAAAAATGTTTTCATTTGTTGACGATACTGTGTTGGATCCATTTTTAGGAAGCGGAACTACATCCTTAGCTGCAAAAAATCTTGATAGAAATTCGGTCGGGTACGAAATTAATTCTGAGTTTTTACCAATCATCAAAACTAAAATTGGTGTCGTTGATTCATTTAATTTTAATAATAATTCTTTTGAATTCATTAAGAGTAGAAAAAATGCCGATTTTAATGAAAACTTAAGTCGATTGCCATACATATTTAAAGATCCACATAAATTGGATAAAAAAATAGATCCTAAAAAATTACAGTTCGGATCAAAAATTGATAATAACCAATCAAAAAAAGAGAGTCTATTCTCAGTAAAAGAAATAATTAGCCCTGAAATCATTAGGTTGAGCAATGGTTTAATTATTAGACTAATTGGCATAAAACAAGATCTCAAAATTAATGGCAAGGCCATAGATTATTTGTCCAAAAAAACAAAGGGGCAAAGGGTGTTTATGAAATTTGATTCTCAAAAATATGATGATAAAAATAATTTATTAGCTTATCTTTATTTACAGAATAAAACTTTTATCAACGCTCATTTAATAAAAAATGGACTAGCCTTACCTGACACCGAGATGGAATATAAATATAAAGACAAATTTAGTAATTTATTAAAGTATAGTTATGGCAAATAAAATATCGGGAAAATTTTCAATGGATTTCGGTAAAAAGGAAAAGGTTTTAAATTATGCCTGCCAAACTTATCAATTATCTCGACCAAATAAAGTTGGCGCAGTAATGGCGTTGATAAGAGAATGCCAGCCCAAAACAATTGGGGAATGGAAAAAGTGGTATTTTGAAAAAGCATATACCGAAAACAAAAGTCCCATAAAAATAACGCCGAAAATTTTAAAAGAATTAGGCGAACGTTTATATGAGAAAATTACCGAAGTTGTAATTCCTGAGTGGCAAGCAGCATTTAATGAACTGTCCCTGCAAGATTGCATGGACTATATCTACAATCTGACGGTAAATCGTACTTATGATGGCTTTATTCGTGAAAAATCCGTAGTAAATGATGGGCTAGCAAAACATTTTCCGGAAGTAAAATTTGTTGAAAGCGAAACCGATTTAGATCATGCCGGCGACATAGATTATTTGGGGCTTGTTGGTAAACATGCCTTTGGAATACAAATCAAACCAATAACAGCAAAAGCAAATTTCGGCAATTATTCCATATCAGAAAGAATGGAGGCGAATTTTGCTGATTTTGAAAAAAAATATAAAGGAGGAGTATTTATTATTTTTAGTTTAGATGGAGAGATTGGAAATAAAGAAGTTTTAAAAGAGATTGAGATGGAAATAAAAAAATTAAAAAATAAATAAATTCATTAAAAAATAAGTTATTTAAAAAACTCCTCTCAGCAGAGAGGAGTTTTTTAAACATAAATATAATCAATAAATCATATCGTGCGGGGCGCTTTCGCGGGCACCGCTTTCTGTTTGATAGACAAACTGGACTGATTTTTGAAATTCTTTAAGGTTTTGCGAAGATCCATAGCTAAAAGCCGAACGCGCTCCACCGGCATATTCTTTAAATATTTGCGCCACTGATCCGCTATAACGCACCTCGCCCGAAACGCCCTCGTCTACGTTTTCTGAAACATCCTCCAAGGCGCGTATTTTTTCCATCTTGATCCCCTCTCCCGAACGCACAATTCTGTCCAAGACAGCCTTATATGAAGCCATCCCTTGGTATATTTTAAACTTGCCCCGCGATCCCTTGTCTACGATTATTCCGGGCGATTCATCGGTACTGGCAAAAATACCACCCATCATAACGCTGGAAGCGCCCGCGGCCAAAGCTTTCACAAAGTCGGCCGGTTTGCGAACCCCGCCGTCGGCAATCAATGGCACACCGCTGTCCAAAGCCGATGCTTGCAAGATAGCTGAAATTTGCGAAACACCAAAACCAGTCTGCTCTCTTGTCTTGCAGGCTGCTCCTGAACCAATTCCCACTTTTATGGCATCTGCTCCGGCTTCTATCAAATCTTTAGCGGCCTGATATGTGGCTACATTTCCCGCCACTACATCAACTTCGGGAAATTTTTTCTTTAAAAATGCAAGCATTTTTATCAAACTGTCTGAATGGCCGTTGGCTATATCAACCACTAAAGCGTCCGCTCCAATTTTCACCAGCTCTTTCGCCCGTTCTTTTTCATCTTCCGTCACACCGATAGCCGCGGCAACTTGCAAACGGCTATTTTTGTCTTTGGTAGAATTTTTATAAAATAACAATTTTTCTATATCTTTTTTAGTAACAAGCCCCACGACCCTGTCTTTTTTATCCACGAGTGGCAATTTTTCTTTTTTAGTTTTATCAAAAATTTTAATTATTTTTTCAATATTTACATCTTCTGGCGCCACCACCAATTTGTTTCGAGGTGTCATCAAATTTTTTATTAAAATACTCTTTTCTCCCCTAATAGGCATATCGCGCCTAGTGAAAATACCCACCAATTTATCTCTATTGTCCACCACCAAAAGTCCCGAGGTGTTTTTGTCTGACATTAATTCCTGGGCCTCACCCAAGGTTGCCTTAAAGTGAACTTTATAGGGATCATCTATCTTAAATCCCTCGGCCCTTTTTACATCCGCCACCATCTTTGCCTCGTCCTCAATACTGCAAAATCTATGCAAAACCCCTATTCCACCAAGACGCGCCATAGCTATCGCCATACGCGCCTCTGTGACACTATTCATGTTAGAGCTGATTAGTGGCACCTTAAGATCAATGTGCCTTGAAAATTTACCGGAAATATCAGCTCCGCCCCTTTGAGGATCGCGCGATGGCAAAGATTTCCCCGGCACCAAAAGCGCATTGTCAAAAACTAAACTGTACCAAAATTCCTGCGGTATTTTTTCCAGCAAATGCTCGTGTTTTTTCTTTAAAATCTCTAAGTCGCAAAGATTGTTTTGCATAAATATAATGTTAAGTGGCTGGGGTGGGAGTCGAACCCACGACCTAAGCTTTATGAGGGCTCCGCTCTAACCACTGAGCTACCCAGCCGTTTAAGGCTCCACCTCTAATAAAATACCAAAAAAAAGGATTTAAAACAACACCTCGCTATGGCGAGGTGTTGTTTTAAAATTGTTGCGGGGGTTGGATTTGAACCAACGACCTCCTGGTTATGGGCCAGGCGAGCTACCGGGCTGCTCTACCCCGCGACGAAAACAGAATTTAGAAAATAGAAAGTAGTAAATAGTAGCCAAAAGCTATTACCTATATTTTTAACGCATTTAGCTTCAAAAGTCAACTTAAAATGACCTCACTATCTCTGCAAAGTTTTTGGAATCTAGGCTCGCCCTGCCCACAAGCGCTCCGTCAATGGATTCTTGTTTTAAAAATTTGCCTGCATTTTCAGAATTTACCGACCCCCCATATAAAACCTTGACTTTAATTGAGCGTTTTTTTGAAAATTGATTGCTGATAGTTTTTTTAATCAAAATGGCCATAGACATCGCATTATCTGGGGTGTCCGACAGTCCGCTTCCAATCGCCCACACCGGCTCGTACGCCACTATTAGACTATTCAGATCTCGGACAGACAACCCAGCCGTCGCTGATTTTAATTGTTCAATAACAAAATCCACATAGTTTGCATCTTGCCTGTCCCACTCCCCTACACACAAAATAACCTTGAGCCCTGCTTCCAGCGCGCTTTTAACTTTTTTATTTACCACTTCATTATTTTCTTTGAGCCATCTTCTTCTTTCTGAATGCCCCAAAATGACATACTGAACGCCCAGATTTTTTAGCATAATTGGGGAAATTTCTCCTGTAAAAGCTCCCGATTCGCTTTCCCAAAAGGCATTTTGAGCTCCCAAAGAGTATCCTTGCTTATTTTTTAATAAACGCCCAATCTTCTCTAACCATACAAACGGCACACAAAAAACCACTTCGGATTTTTTAGACGGCTTCACCGATTTAATGGTGTTTTTTAAAATTTTTTGAGCCTCCTGAAAAGATGTCGGATTCATTTTCCAGTTTGCTACTATAATTTTTTTATTTTTCATTTTTTTCAACATTATGAATAAATTTTCTATGCTTAAAAATCCACCACAAAATTGCCAATATTATCGCGACTACAATCAGCCAGTCCAGTTTTTGAAACCAAACATGCAAGACATCCCAACGCTCTCCTAAATAAAATCCCACATAGGTCAAGGCTATGCTCCAAGGTATAACGCCCAAAAAAGTATAGGTAGCAAATTTGATAAATGGAACTTTTGTTATGCCGGCTGGCAAGGATATAAAAGTTCTGATAACAGGCAACATGCGGCTAAAAAATACTGCGCGCAAACCAAACCTGGCAAACCACTTGTCGGCCAACACTAAGTCTTTTTCATGAACAAAAAAATATTTACCAAATTTTATCAAAAAAGATCTGCCGCCAAAATATCCCAGATAATAATTGAATATTGAACCCACCAAATTACCAACGACTCCCAAGGCCACCACCCACCAAAAAGACATCGAGCCCTTGGCGGCTAAAAAACCAGCAAACGGCATAATGACTTCCGAGGGTATCGGAATATTAAAACTTTCCAGCGCCATCAATAAAAACACCCCAAAATATCCCATCGAATCTATAACATATAAAGCAAAACTGCTTATTGACCCTACGATTTGACTGATCATATTTTGGTATTTTTTAAAATTTTAGCGGCATCCTCGGGCGAGATAGAGACAATAATAACATCCGTACTAAGCTCCAGTCCGGCATAGGTCCCCCTTTTAGGTAAAATCTCCAAATGCCAATGATAATGCGTGTAATAAAACGCGGCAACAGGTGCGGTGTGAATAAAAAAATTGTAATCCGGACCACCTAGGGCTTTGCTGATTTTTTTAAGCACCGCGCTTAAAATATCGGAAAAATATTTAATATCTTCCGCGCTCATAAATTCAAACTGCGGAGAGTGTTTTTTAGGGAAAATCCTCACTTCAAATGATTGATTTGAAGCAAAAGGCGCGAATGCTATAAACTTTTTATTTTCAAAAACTACGCGCTTTTTTGATTTTTTTTCAAAATCAATCATAACGCAATGCACGCATTTTCTCGTTTTGCGGTGAAAATTTAAAGAACCGCGGATACTACGCCCTACATCAGGAGGAATGATAGGTAGCGCCATAATTTGCGAGTGCGGATGTTCAATTGAGGCGCCCGCACTCGGACCGCTGTTGTGAAAAATGGAAATGTAGGAGATATAAGGAAGAAGAGACAGCTCCTGATAACGCAAGACATAAGCCCTGACAAGCTCACCCACCTGACCGACGGAAAGCTGGTATAAATTTTTATTATGATCTTTTAAAATGACGATTTCATGAACCCCGATACCGTCTTTAAATTCATAGGGTCCATCGTGTTTTATCTTTTGTGTGCCACCATCTAATGCCGGATATTTATTTTTTACTACCTGAATTGCCCATTGATTTTTATTTTTATCGCTTTTTAAAATCAAGGATGGCGCTTCGTGTCCGGAAAGCTGTGGATCTTCAAACGGACAATTTTTGATAGAATTTTTTAATCGTTTAAATACAGGCACCCCCTTAAAATTGAATGGGCGTTGTGTTCTTTTGGGGGCAATAATAACCCAGCTTCCCGATACTAGGTCTTTTCTTAACTCAGAAATTTGTCCCAAACTGTTTTTTATATCAAGTTTTTTCATTTAAATGGAATCTGCCTATTATTTATTCAAGTGGTATTTGCCAAGACAAAGCCGCGCCCTGGTTTTAAAAAGATCTACTAAAACCTGAATAAATCCGTTGGGTCCTGTGAGCCCCACGGTGGAGCCCTCTTCGTTGAGCCACCGAATAGGCATCTGTTTTATTTTAAATCCTAATTTTTTAGCCAAAACCAAAAGTTCAAAATCAAATCCAAAACGATCCACCACCATACGACCAGCTATTGCCTCAGCCGCCCTGCCGCTAAGTAATTTAAATCCACATTGGGTGTCAGGATAATTCCAAAGTCCCAAAACTATTCTTATGAGCCAATTCCCCGCGCTACCCATGACTTCTCGAAAAAATGGTTGGTGAATCTGAATATAGGCATCCTTAATTTTTCTAGAGCCAATGATAACGTCGCAGCCCTTCTTCATTTCTTCTAAAAACGGATCTAAATGAGATATTGAGGTTGATCCGTCCGCATCTAAAAACAAGCGCGCCTCTCCTTTTGCCTCAAGAAGGCCCTGTCTGACCACATAGCCCTTACCGTGGTTTTGCGGATTATTAAACACCCTGAAGTTTTTAATTTTATCAGCATAACTTTTTGCCACTTCGGCGGTGTCGTCAGGAGAACCGTCAACCACCACCAAAACCTCCGATACATAGTCTTTGGAATCCACATAGTTTTTTATCTCTGACAAAGTTGACCCAATACGCTTACTTTCTTTGTAGGCGGGAATGATTATTGATAAAAATATTTTTCCATCCATATTTAATAGTGCTATTTTGATATTTATTATATAGAAATTATAACATAAATAAGCGCCGATTTTATCTTTTTTTATCCAGCCAACTCTGAAGTATTAGCGCGGCAGAGGAAGAGTCTATTTTCTTGTTTTTGCCTCTTTCTGAAATTTTTGAAGTAAATATTTCATTTTCCGTTTCTATAGGACAAGAAACGGCCCCTTGAAGTTCTTGGATGAACTTTTCAACTTCAAACGACTGCTGGGTTTTTTTCATTTTAAAATTGAGCGGTATGCCTACTATAATTTTTACAATATTTTCCTCTAAGCAGAGATCTATTATTTTTCCGATGACATCATCGCCATTTTCATAAACTTCAAATGGCGTTGCTATTCGATTTTTTTCATCTGCCAAGGCCAGGCCAATTCTTTTTGAGCCAAAATCAATACCTAAATATTTTTTTAATTTTTCTACCATATTTTATTGTGTTAGTATCACAGGACCCTTTTTAGTGATGGCTATTGTATGCTCAAAGTGCGCCGCGCGAGAATTGTCTGCTGTCACAAATTCAAAAGGGCCTCCCAGTCGTATAGAAGATCCGCCCTCGCTCGCCATTGGCTCTATCGCTAAAACCATGCCCTCTTTTAATAAAAGACCCTTGCCTTTTGAGCCGTAATTTGGAACATTAGGATCTTCGTGCACGCTATATCCGACCCCATGTCCCACCAACTCTTTAATAACAGAAAATCCGTTTTTTTGAAGATGGCTTTCAATCGCCCAGCCGATATCCCCCATCCTGTTGCCTTCCAGCGCCCCTTGAATTCCCAGCATTAAAGATTCGCGGGTGACGTTAATAAGTTTTTGTGATTTTGGGTCGGGATTTTGCCCAATAAAAACTGTGCGAGCCGAATCAGTACATAAATTTTTAAACCACAATCCGCAGTCAATTTTTAAAAGATCGCCTTCTTTTAAAACATAGCCGGAAGGCACCCCATGCACGACCTCTGAATTTAAAGAGGTGCACAGCGCCGCGGGAAATCTACGGCCCTCCGCTCCGGGAGCGCGATAATTTAAAAATGACGGCTTGCCACCGCAAATTTTAATTTCTTTTTCTGTAAGCATATTTAATTCCATGGTGGTCATTCCTGGTTCTGATGCTTTTTCTAAAATATCCAAAACATGGGCCAGAATTTTTCCTCCCTCTTTTAAAATTTCTATATCTTTTGACGATTTAATAGAATATGCCATATGAAAAAACCACCCCATAAAGAGTGGTTTTATTATAGTTTTTCTTAACAAAATTGGCAAATTAATCCTTAAGCTCGAACTTTTCTGCCATGGGAGAAACGATTTCCAAAACCTTGAGATAAACGGTTTCTTGAGATGGACGACCATCTACTTCTCGCAAAATTCCCTGCTGACGCATATAGTCCAGCACCGGCTCGGTGTTTTTTTTGTAGGCAGGCAAACGTTCGTTGCGAATTTTTTCCTCGCTGTCTAAAACTCTTTTGATTAGCATGCCGCCGCATTTTGGACACTGTGTTGGTGTCGGCTCAATCCCATCTTCCATGGCTTGAGTTAGTCCCATGGTAAACCCGCACTTGTCACAAGTAATGCGCTTAGAATTTCTGATTACCGAGTCCTCATCATCTACGTCAAGCAGAATAACCACAACGCTTTCTTTTCCATAATCACTAATTAGTTGAGGAATCAATATTTCAGCTTCATACAAAGACCTAGGAGATCCAGAAAAAACCAACCCCCCACCTTCTTCAAAATATTTGTGAGAATTTTCCGTTACCAGTTTTGCTACCCACGGAAAACTGTTTAATTGACCAGAATTGTAAAGATCACGCTCTTTTTCATCTTCTTCGTTTTGAGGGCTGTAAACTCTGTGACGAATTTCATCACCGGTATTAAAATGTACAAGTCCATATTTTTCAACCAAAGAATCTGCCTGGGTGCCTTTTCCGGCCCCCGGTTTTCCCATAAACATTACGACTATTTTTACGCTTGGTTTTTCGTTTGTCATGGTTTTTCTCCGCTTGATTTTTAAATTTTAAGGAGCTGTCGTCTGCTCCTATATTATTAGATTTTTAAAAATGTTGCAAATGGTCTGTCAGAATTTAATGCGACCTTACAATCACATTCAAACATATTTTAACAAAAAATTATGCACAAAACCAGCCGATCATATTTTCTCGCATCGTATTTATTGATTCAGAAGAAATTCTTTTAGGTCAGAAAATTTATTCTCTATCAAAGTTGATTGTTTTTCACGACTAAGATATGCCTTGAGCCTGTCTAGCATGGGTGGTGCCACGCCAATGGCTTGCTCTACAATATCAGAAAATTTTGCGGGATGAGCGGTTTCCAAAAACACTCCCGAAGATTCATCGGAGCTTTTTAGATAATCGCAAAGGCCCAAATACGCGACTGCCCCGTGAGGATCCATTATATAATTATACTTCTTGAACACTTCTGCCATCGCTTCTTTTGTCTGTGTGTCCGAAAAACTTACACCGTATACGTCATGCTTCATTTTCTCAACATTAGAGTCGTATAATTCCAGCATCCTTGCAAAATTGCTTGGATTACCGACATCCATGGCATTAGAAATGGTGGAAACAGACGATCTGGCCTCAAAATGGCCTGTTTTTAAATATTGTGGCACTATGTCATTTCGATTTGTTGAGGCGACAAATTTATGAATCGGCGCGCCCATCTTTTTGGCAATAAGTCCGGCGCTCAGATTGCCAAAATTGCCACTAGGAACAGAAGCTACGATTGGTTTGCCCAGTTTGTTTAATTTTGCGCAAAGATAAACAAAATAGAATGATTGAGGCAACAAGCGCGCGATGTTAATAGAGTTTGCCGAGACCAGCATCATGGCTTGTTTTAGATCTTCGTCAAGAAAGGCCTGTTTCGCCATTTGTTGACAATCATCAAAATTTCCCTGAACTTCAAGCGCCCTGATGTTTCCGCCCATAGTTGTTAATTGTTTTTCTTGTAAAGCGCTAACTTTTTTACTGGGATACAAAATAACCACCTGAATGCCGTCTACATTAAAAAATCCATGCGCGACCGCGCCTCCTGTATCTCCTGATGTCGCAACAAGTATCGTTATTTTCTTTTGGGATTGTCGCGCAAAATAACCGAGCAAGCGCGCCATAAAACGAGCGCCAAAATCTTTAAACGCAAGTGTAGGGCCATGAAATAATTCCAGCACGTGAAGATTTTTATCCAATTCCACAAGAGGCACTTCGAAATTAAACGACTCATTGATGATAGGGCGCAGAATGCCCTCCGGCACATCCGGAGCAAAAAAACGCTCGCCCACCTCAAAAGCGATGTCCATAAAAGACATTTTGTCTGCCTGCTCAAAAAAATCACTCTCAAGCTTTGGTATAGCGCTCGGCATATATAGGCCCCCATCCGGAGCAAGGCCGCTCATTACAGCCTCTTTCAGCTCAACTTCTGGGCCACTGTGTTTCGTGCTATAAAATTTCATAAAGATTTTCTTATTAGTGAAATAAATTGTTTGGCGTCCATATCTTGGCTGATAATTTCACAAGAGATACTAATATCCGCGCATTGATCATATAGATTACTGCGCAGATCAAGCAATTTCAAATAACATCTTTTAAGAGCCCGCTTATTTGTTTCTCCCTTTTTTGGAGCAAAAACATCTCCAAATACAACGGGCTTTGGTTTTTTGATATATCGTTCAAACATTTTCTCCTTCACAGAATCCCTCGCCTCAATATAGATCACCAGCGTATGTTTTTTTAATTGAGAACACGCGCTAGTGCCAGCGTGCACAAAACTACCGGTCGTATCAATAACAATATTTTGTCCTTTTTTACTCTCAATCTGCATAAATATTTGTTTCATTACCTCTTTTTCAAATTTCAAATATTTTTGTTGGCAAACGAGGAATCTTTTGTCGTAAGGCTGGCCCATCCACAAAGACACGTCCTTAATGCCAGAATGCCCGCACGCTTTAAGCTCAAGGGCAAGTTTTGCTTCAACAAGATCATCACAATTGATGTGCTTAAAATTAATCTTGGTAAGTTTTTTTGACCAATGGGTTTTGCCGATATTAGACATGCCGATTAAGCTCAGTACCAATTTATTTTTTTGCAACAATTGATCAAATTGTTTTTGTGATAATTTCATATTCCCTACTTTATATAACCCAGCTTTACCAACAGTTCTGCATTGAGCACGCTACCACCTGCGGCGCCCCGTAGAGTGTTATGTGATAGAGCAACACACTTCCAGCTCAAAACGGAATCCTCTCTTAAACGGCCAACACTGATTCCCATACCACCGTGTAAATCTCTATCAAGACGTGTTTGTGGCCGATTGTTTTCCTCAAAATAAGTTAAAAACGGTTTCGGAGCAGAAGGTAAATTTAAGACGTCCAAAGGATTTTTAAATTTTTTTAGCGCTTCAATGAGTTGTTTCTTGTCTGCCTTTTTCGCAAATTGTATATTGATTGCCGCCATGTGTCCGTCCGAAACGGGAACCCGTATGCAATTTGCTGAAATTTGTGGCGTGTTTGCCATTTCAAATTTACCCTCTTTAATATTTGCCCAAATTTTTGATGGTTCTTTTTCTGACTTTTCTTCTTCCCCACCAATATATGGAATAACATTGTCAATCATTTCCGGCCAAGTTTTAAATGTTTTGCCCGCACCAGAAATTGCCTGATACGTGGAGACGATTACTTTCTGGGGCTTGAAGTTTTTCCACGCATGAAGTAGTGGGACATAAGATTGAATTGAACAATTTGGTTTGGTGATAATAAATCCTGTCGTCCAGCCACGTTTTTTTCTTTGCGCGTTAATGATATTGAGATGCTGGGGATTTATTTCAGGCATAATCATCGGCACATCTTCTGTCCATCTGTGAGCCGAGTTGTTAGAAACGACAGGGAGACCGCGTGAGGCATATGCCTCTTCTATTTTTTTAATAAATTCTTTTTCTGCGTCTATTGCTGAAAATACAAAACGGGCTTTTTGCGCAATGGTGTCTATATCATTTTCAATAGAATATACCATCATCATGCTCACGTTGCGTGGTATAGATTCTTTTTGCGCCCATCGCCCCAAAACTGCTTCTTTATATATTTTACCCGCTGATCTCTCTGAAGCGGCAAGACACGCCACTTCAAAGTAGGGATGATTTTTCAGCAACGAAATAAAACGCTGTCCAACCATACCGGTTGCGCCAAGTATGCCGACTGGAATTTTATTGCTTATTTTTGCCATAAAAAATTAGTTAAATATACTAAGAACGCCAGCTAATACGCCACCGGCAGTTACTTCGGCTCCGGCTCCAGGCCCTTTAATAACTAGCGGAGTTGCGCTATATCGTTTTGTTGTTATGGAAACAATGTTGTCATTGCCCTCAAGATGGAAAAATGGATGATCTTGACCAATTTCTTGCAAAGAAATTCTCGCCCCGCCTTTTTGTAGTGATGCTATGTAGCGTAATGTTTTGTTATTTTTTTGCGCTTGTCTTTTTCTTTTTTCAAAACTACTATCGAGTTTTTTAAGCGCAGTAAAAAATTTATCAACTGAATTAGCCCCTAGACACTCCTTTGACAGCAATTGTTCAATGCGCACTTGCCCCATTTCCATTTTTAGGCCAATTTCTCGTGCCAGAATAAGAATTTTACGAGCAACATCCATGCCGCCCAAATCATCTCGAGGATCTGGCTCGGTATATCCCTTGTTTTGCGCATCAGAAACAATTTGACTAAATAATTTATCGCTCTTTGAAAATGTATTGAATATGTAACTCAATGTTCCGGAAAGCACGCCTTCTATTTTGAGTATTTCGTCTCCACTTGAAATAAGATTTTGTATGCTGTGAATAATCGGGAGTCCAGCGCCTACATTTGTTTGATAAAGAAATGGTGTGTGATTTTTTTTAGTTAAATTTCTTAATCTTTGATACCTCATAAACGGTCCGGAGTTTGCCTTTTTGTTTGGAGTAACAATGGCAATACCGGCACTGATAATTTTTTCATACAAGGAAGCAATGTCATCGCTGGCAGTACAATCCACAAACACGCTTCTTGGTAAATTCAATTCAGTCATTTGGGCAACAAAATTCTGTACGTTCATTGATTTTCCTTGCGGCAAAAGTTTTTCCCAACTTTCTAATGAAATGCCCTGCCCATCAAATAACATAAATCGGCTGTTTGCCAAACCACGCAGACGAATTTGTGATTCTTGTTTTTTTATTTGCGTAAGCAATGTTGATCCAATCAATCCTGTCCCCACAAGAAAAAGACTGACAGTCTCATCAGCCGCGCCAAAAAATGCCTCGTGAATCACTTGAAGCGCTCTTGTTTCATCTTCTGCGCCAATTACAGCCGACACGTTTAATTCAGACGACCCTTGAGCGATAGCAACTATATTAATTTTATTATTTCCCAAAGTGTTAAATAGTCTTCCCGAAATGCCTGGCACACCCTTCATTTGTTTACCCACAATGGCGACTATTGAAAGATTTTCTTTTATAGAAACAGGCAGCATTTGTCGTGTTTGCAACTCCAATTCAAACGCCCGCTCAATAATATTTTTTGCCCTTTGAGCCTCCTTACTGCTTAACGCTATGGAAAGTGCTTGTTCGTGCGATGACTGGGTAGTGAGCAAAACCTCAATATCAAATCTACACAATGCGTCAAATAATTGTGCCGTAATTTCACCTATGTTTTTGCCATTATTAGATTGCAGACGCAATAAAGAAACATTGCTCAATGAAGATATTCCTTTGATGAGAAAATCCTGCTCGCATGGCCGAAGCCACTCTCGCCCTACCGAAACCTTCGGCGTGATGCGGATCGGCGAGGCGAAGGCCTGCCCGATCTTCCCCTTGCCTATTTTAGTGCCTATAGCCTGCGGATTGAATGTGTTTTTAATAAGAATAGGAATGTTTTTTAATCGCGCCGGCTTCATAGTTTTTGGATGTATGACTTTTGCGCCAAAATGCGCAAGCTCTCCTGCTTCCTCATAGGATATTTCTGCAAGAGGAAACGCCTTTTCTACCTTACGGGGATCTGCTGTCATTACACCATCAACATCAGTCCAAATTTCGATCACAGCGGCGTTGAGCGCCGCCCCTATCAAAGACGCGCTGTAGTCAGAACCGCCCCGACCAAGCGTGGTAACTATTCCCGAGCTATTTGAGGCGATAAATCCGCCCATTATGGAAAGCATGGAGCTTTTCTTAAAATAATTTGAAATGAGCTTATGTGTTTTTAAGGCATCTACATTCGCCGAACCAAAATTGTCATCCGTTTTGATAAGATTTCGGGCATCTACAAATTTACACGCAACACCTCGGCTATTTATCGCTTCGCCAATGATCTGCGCTGATAATTGCTCACCAAAACTCATGACCGTATCCAGTGAACGCAATGAAAGTTCTTTTATAAGAAAAATACCTTGTAATATTTTTTCTAATTCGTCATATTTTTTCTTCGCTTCTTCAAGCGCCTGTTTTTGATTCTTAGTCTTAATTAATTTTTTTATGACCTCGTTGTGTTTCTTGCAAAGATTTTTAAATAGTAATCCGTAATCGCTTTCTCCTTTTGAGGCAAGAGTGGCAAGCCTTATAAGATCGTCCGTAACACCGCCAAGAGCCGACACAACGACGATATCGTTTCGCCTTTTGGGTGATTGCATTACAATTTGAATAACTTTATTGATATTTTCCGCATTAGCGACAGATGAGCCGCCGAATTTTAGAATTTTCATAATTTTAATAAGTAAAAAAATTGACCTCTTGGCTAAGGTCTGTTGTGTTTATAATATTTAAATATCTCAACAACAAACCTCAGCCACTAAAAGTGGTTGTAGTCGTTGTAGTAGTGGTGGTAAAAATTTGTTTATTTGTCATATTAATATCATTTTATCGCGAATCAACAAAGGTGTCAATTTTCCAACATGAGCTGGCTTGTCTCAAAAGTAAAATCACGATGGCGACCAAACAGATTAAAATCGTTTAACCTGAAAACCAAACCTGATTTTTCAAATCTTCGCTTAGGTCATAAGCATCAGCGTGAGACAGAGTGCCCAGATAGGACTGTAACGATTGTTCAAGTTTATCCCTGCTAATTTTACCTGACTTATATTCTCCCACACGATTTTTAAATTTTTTAAATATGCGCTGTTTAGTTTTTGTGCGTAATAAGCGATAATGCGGCAAAATTATATATCCCGCGAGACGAAACCGTAGTCGCGCCTGCATTAGCGGGATGTATAAATTATACCTACTATATTTATAAAAAGAAAAGCCCTCGGCGTTTTTACGCCGAGGGCTCAATGATTCAAAAGAATCAAATTTTCAATCCGCCAGCTGGCGGATCAATGTTCAGTTGGACTTCCGGGAGGACGAGACACCCAGATCGCCGCTGCGACCGTCATCCCAGCGGCTGTCGACGCGCAGACCACCGGAGCCGAAGTAGCCAACGCTGCCCCCGTCGTCGTCCGAAACCACCGACGATGTACGGACATAGATGTGTTCGAACAGGCGTTCTCCAGTTGCCAGGAAGTGACCGATGATGGTGTAGGTCAGGACACGGGCCGTGGGAGTTTCTTCATCCTGGGAAAGGAGAGACTGCTGATCCGACCAGGTTCTGTTGGTGGAGTTCTGAACTGGGGTTTTTCTGACCAGATGCCAGGCGACTTCTCCCTTGTCCTTGGCAAAGCGCTGGCTGTTGCACCAGGCGTCTTCGTGACGGTAGAAGAGGCTACGTGGAGCTTTGCTACGAATGTCGAGAATGGAAAGTGGGAAGGTTGCGACGAGGACGTGAGTGTCCTTGTGCGCCTGTAGAACTTCTTCGGTGAAGGGAACTTCGGAAAGAGCCTTTCGGGCATCTGGACCCATAGCGTAGTATATGCCGAAGTGTTTAAAATTCTCTTCGACGCCGAAGAAATTATTGCCCATGATCTCACGGGCACGCTTCTGGGAGGAGGTGGCCTCAAAGCCACCGTTCTGAATCAACCTCACCACCTTCGTGGCAAGATCGTTGTCCTTGGAGCCGATGACTTTCTGGGCGAGTTCGTCGGTGAGACCTGCGGCCTCGAGCTTCAGGAGCACTTCGTGCTCTTTATGCACCGACAGGCTACGGCTTACAACGTCTTTACTCATCGCACACCTCCTGTACAGTTTGAAAATACCCGAGACGCTCGGGCTGGCGCCTGCCTACCGACAGGTGGGACTCAGCCTCACATGAGACGAGCGTTTAAGAGAATAAAATATTTAATCTGCTAAACGCTCGCCTCATGCGCTGAAAATTGAAAGTTTTATATTATTAAAGAACCTGATTTAAGTGTAGACACATTATATACCTATTTTTTAAAAAAGTCAAGCTTTGAAGGTAGCGCATGCATACATTACCGGTTTATCTTAAAACTTGATCAAAAAGGTTGATTTTAAGCCTCTCGGTCGGTCTCACTAATTGGTGCGCCCGGTAGGAATCGAACCTACGACAATCTCCTTAAAAGGGAGCTGCTCTACCAACTGAGCTACGGGCGCATGTTTGTTTTTATCTAGTCAATTTTTTTAAGAACTCTTTACCATATCCTGACTTTAATTTCTTTTCCTCAATCCTAGCTGACTTCCTGTCACCAATAAATCTTTTAAACACAATTTTCCACGGTCGGAAAGGTTTTGTAGATTTTGTCATTCCAGAATTGTGCTCGATTAATCTACTCTCCGGATTTCTACTTATTCCTACATATAATCTTCCGTCTTTGTAACTCTTTATAGCATAAATGTAATATTGAATCATAATTATATAAAAGGGAGCTGCTCCCTGCCTGCCGGCAGGCAGGTACCACTGAGCTACGGGCGCATATTTTTATGCCACGCATTACACGCTAAAAATTTTATCAGTTTTCAAAAAATTTACAAGCTCTGATTTCTAATCCGTTTGTGCTATTGCTAAATTCTAACTCCTAGATTCTATATTCTTTTATGTTATAAGACTCCTAAATATTTCATTGCTTGCTCGTAAGCGTCAAGTGCCGCCTTAACCTCTTTTTCTCTCACTTCGCTTGAAAAACTATGCGCCAATTCATTGCGCAATTTGTGCGCTTTCCACACATCGTCTATGTTGCTTAGCTGTTCTTTAGACAAGGATTTTAATCTCTCACCCATATCTTCACCATATACGCGCATTTGTTGAAAAATACTATCCAGTAAATTATCCGCTTCCATTATAGCTAATTTCCAATCTGACTGTTGGCCTGATTCAAACTTTTTATTTATCGCTTTCCACTCGTCTGTAAAATCATGCAGTACTGGATTTTCATATTGAGGAACCCCTTCAATTAATGTTTCTACTTCTTTCAGTTTCACCTTCACAGTATTTAATTTTCTTGTTAGAACCACTATGCCAAAAATTAACGCGATAGACACTAAAGCCGCAAAAACTTGCAGCCAAAAATAAATGCTTTGCCAGGAGCTCGAAGTGAAGAAGTCATAAAAAAAGTAATATATATCAAAAAAAATCTGCATGTTTTTTAAATTTTAGAAAATTGTTCAAATTTTTCGGCTATATCTAAAAGATTATCTTCATCAAACCATCTAGATATTATTTGCACACCAAAAGGCAAATTTTTATTTTCATAGTCAACTTTCCCAAATGGTACAGATATGGCCGGAAGTCCGGCGACGCTTGTCGGTACTGTAAAGATGTCCGCCAAATACATAGACAATGGATCTTTGGTCATTTCCCCTATTTTAAAAGCAGGCGTAGGAGTGGTGGGCGTAAGCAAAAAATCCACATCAAGAAACGCGCGCTTAAAATCTTCAATAATCTTTGTTCGAACTTTCTGGGCCTTGAGATAATACGCATCATAATATCCCGCCGATAAAACATATGTCCCCAAAAAAATACGGCGCCTTACCTCTTTGCCAAAACCATCCCTTCGAGTCTTTAAATAATTTTCGATTAAATTCTCAGCCTCTTTTGAGTAGCCATATTTCACCCCGTCGTAGCGAGCCAAATTCGCGCTGACTTCAGCCGGAACTAAAACATAATATGTCGCCAGAGATACATCCGTAGTGGGCAAGCTAATTTCTTTCATTTCTGCTCCCATTTTAGTAAAAACTTCTATGGCCTCATTCATTTTTTGTCGCATTTGAGAATTAAGGCTGTCAGAAAAATATTCTTTAGGGAGGCCAATCTTTAGTGTACCACCTTTATCTTTTTTGCGTATCTCTGGTTTAATATTTTTAGGCGCGGTAGTGGAGTCCAGCTCATCCTGGCCAGACAAAACATTAAAAATTTTCCTTACGTCAGAAACGCTATTTGCAAAAGGGCCTATTTGATCCAAAGAAGATGCCATGGCAATAGCGCCAAATCGTGAAACCCTGCCATAGGTAGAACGCAACCCCACTACGCCGCAAAAGGACGCTGGCTGACGTATAGAACCGCCCGTGTCGGACCCCAAAGCGCCCATACACTGAAAACTGGCCGTGGCGGCGGCTGAGCCGCCAGATGAACCGCCCGGCACTCTATCAAAATCGTAAGGATTATGCGTTATCCCAAAAGCCGAATTCTCCGTGGACGAACCCATAGCAAACTCATCTAAATTTGTTTTACCTAAAATAATTGCCCCTGCATCTTTTAATTTTCTGATAACCGTTGCGTCATATGGGGCGATAAAGTTTTCCAAAATTTTAGATCCTGCCGTACATCTTAAACCTTTAACTAAAATATTGTCTTTAATGGCCATTGGCACGCCTTCAAGCTCGCGGAGATCTAAGTTTTGAGACAAGCGCTTGTCTGTCTCTCTTGCCTGCGCCAAAGCCCCCTCCTTATCCACCAAAAGATAAGAAAAAATATCTTTGTCTTTTTCTTCAATCCTTTTCAAAAAATTTTCCACCACCATAGCGGCGCTGAATTTTTTGGATTTAAAACCTTCGTGCAAATCTTCAATTGTATATTTTTCATCTAACATATAAATTGCCGGCTATTTTTTGGATACGAAAATAGGGTGAGTTTTGAAAAATTCTTTCTGCGTTTGCGGCGCCTGATCTAAAAATTTACCCTGCTCAATACTTTGCAAATCCTTTTTTGCCAAGCTGGGCTCTTCGCCGTCCTCCCTTACAATATTTTCTAAAAGAACCGTGTATGAAGTCGGCTCTACGTTGGTAGTATCTATTTTTTCTAAAATTCCCACATAATCTAAAATAGACTCCATTTCACTTTGAAGTTTTTCTACTTCGTTTTCATCCAGACCAATATTGGACAATTGGGCCACTTTTCTTACTTCGTCTTTGCTGATTTTATTGCTCATATTAATAATTTCAAAAAATCCTTTTCATTTAAAATTTTAACGCCTAATTTTTTAGCTTTTTCATATTTGGATCCAGGATTTTTCCCTGATACCAAAAATGATGTTTTTTGAGATACGCTTTCTGAAATATCTCCGCCTAAGTTTCGCGCCCTTTCTTGCGCCTCCATACGTGCCAAGCTCTCTAATTCACCTGTAAAAACAAATGACAGCCCCTCAAGTTTTTGATTTTTGCGCTTTTCCGCCTTTTCGATGATTATGCCCGCTTTTTCCAGTTTATTCAAAAACTTTTGATGGTTTTTGTCTGAAAACCAGAAAAAAATGCTGTGAGCAACCACATCTCCAATATTAGGTATTTTTTGAAAATCCGCAATGGATACATCTTTAAAATCTTTGATGGCGTTAAAATTTTTAGATAAATCAATCGCCGTTTCTTCTCCTACATGTAAAATGCCCAAGGCATAAATAAATTTCGACAGTGATATTTTTTTATGATTTTGAATGGACTTAATAAGTTTTTGCGAGCTTTTCTCGCCAAATCTGTCCAACACCGCCAGATCCCCCTCTTTGAGCAAAAAGAGATCCGCGGCATCCTGTATCAGTCCTTCATCTAAAAGACGGTCTATTATTTTAGGCCCTAGGCCCACAACATTAAACGCCTTACGAGAAACAAAATGATACAGATCTTCTCTTTGCCTTGCCGGACATTTTAAATTGATACATTTTAAAATGACTTCACCGGATTTTTTCTGAACCTTATTTCCACAAATTGGACATTTTTGCGGCATGGAAAATTTTTTCTCTTTGCCAGTGCGAAGCTGTGTAAAAACTTTGATTACCTCTGGAATCACGTCCCCCGCCCGCCTGACTATTACCGTGTCCCCTATTTTGATGCCCAATCTTTCAATTTCGTCTCCGTTATGAAGTGTGGCGCGCGACACAACCACGCCCCCCACATTCACTGGTTTTAGTACGGCCACTGGTGTAAGTGCTCCAGTGCGCCCGACCTGCACGATGATGTTCTCCACTTGAGTGGTCACTTCTTGCGCGGGAAATTTAAACGCCACCGCGCCCCGCGGCGCCTTACCAACAAAGCCCAGATTATCAAATGTCGCGTTGCTATTTACATTCACCACTATGCCATCTATCTGAAAGGGCAAACTGTCACGTAATTTTTTTACTTTTTTTCTAAAAGCAAAAATTTCTGCGGGCGTATGGCAAAGTATAGATAATTTATCCACTGGAAATCCCAAGGCACGACATATCGCATGCTCTTCTTGATGAGTTGTCTGTGAGGCGCCAGCTATTAGATCATACGCCATAAAACTTAATTTTCTTGAAGCGGTAATTTGCGGATCAAGCTGTCTGACACTCCCTGCGGCAATATTCCTTACATTGGCATAAATTTCCAATCCTTTCTTTTTTTGCTGACGATTCAAATCTTCAAAAGATTTTTTAGTTATGTAAACTTCGCCTCGCGCCTCGATGACTCCCTGGGAAATTAATTTTTTAACAGCTTCTTCTATTTTGGATGTAGGAAATTTTTCATGTGTTTCCAATTTAATCGGTATAGATTCAACTGTGCGTAAATTTTGCGTGACATTTTCTCCCACCTTTCCGTCCCCTCTGGTAGACCCTTCTTTTAAAAAACCATTTTCATAAATAAGAGATACGGCAAATCCGTCCATTTTTAATTCACAAAAAAATTCAAGCTCGTGAGGACCGGTCAGCTTCTGGATTCTTTTTACCCAATCTAAAAATTCCTCCTCTGAAAAAACATCTTCCAGCGACATCATTGGCGTTTTGTGCTGGACTTTTTCAAAAAATGGCAGGGGTTTACCTGCCACCCTTTGAGTCGGAGAATCAGATGTGACAAGCTGGGGATATTTATCTTCCAAGGTTTTTAATTCATGTTTTAATGAGTCCAGCGCTGATTCGGAAATATCCAGTTTATCTAAAACATGATAAAAGTAGCGATATTTATTTATCGCTTTTTTTAAAACCTCTATTCTTTTTTTTACATCGGATAAACTTGCCATCAGACGCAATTTAAACGTTTTTTAAAAACTCACTTCCGTGGAACGTTTTGTGCCTTTAAAAGATCCAGCTGATCTCAAAGAGCCAAGAGTATTGCCACTGCACGTTGCATCAATTATGCCCGCAGAATCAGGACTCACCATATTGCTCATAGGGATTTGTTTGCACGCCCCATTTGTTGGGCCCATTATATAGTCTTTCAAACTCAAACAAGTAATCTCCGGGTCTATTATGGTTCGTTTTGTTATTTCCAATTGAGCGCACTCCAAAGCAGAATCAGCTCCATAAAAAGATGGTACTGAATTTAAAATGTCTCGCGACAATTGCAGACGAATTAAAAATAAATTGGAAATTATAAGGGCGATAGCAAAAATCAAAGAGAGCATAATAATCCCCAGATACAAGCTAACCCCTCTCTGATTTTTAAATTTTTCTAAAATCATATCACGCATCTTATTGTAACTTTATATTTCTTAAAGAAACGGTCGTTTGTAGATTTATATTAGAGCTATATGGCGCCATTCCGCTTTCCATAGTGAAAAAAATCGTAACTCTAGGCTGATTTAAAGACGCGCTTGAACTCACGCCAAAAAATTTGAGATTAGTTGTGCTCACATTTTCACTCCCCAGATCTATCGTACTTCCACTGGCCGCGCGTTTAATACAATTATTGGTCACATTGGGAGGGCTACAGGCGCTCACAGAATAAGTAATCGGCGTGTTGTTTTTGTCGTTAAATGACACATTTTGATCGCTACCAAAAGCCACATTAGATCCATCTCTCAATTCTCTTACCATTATTTCCATAACCAATCTCGCGTTGTCTTGCGCAAGTTGCATATTCAACGCCTTTCTTTCACCACGCAACGATGAAACAAAAAGCCCCACCAGCGCCATACTGATAACGGAAAACACACCCAAGGCAACGACTAATTCTATTAGTGAAAACCCCCACACCTTGTTGTTTTTTTTATGTTTCAAAGCTAAATAAGCACCATCGGCCAATTGATCAATTGTCCCACCATCAAAACAGTAAGATGTGGGGGCAGGCCCCGTTTTGTGATTATTATTTTTTAGATTAAGCATGATGAATTAAAGTCTTTTTTTAATAACACGAAATACTAGGATTTGGATTTTTCCAATCACAAAGATGATATTCAAAATTGCCTCCATCTGTTCCAAAATCTTTCCAGATTCCCTTTTCTTGCCAACGAACTCTGGAAATTATTTTAATTCCCCCATCTCCTGCGCCAATTAGGGAAATTTTAATAACTCTTTGAAAATTCACGGCCTGAGACGCGCCACAATTTGTCGTAGTAGAATAATATCCGTTGGTGCCATAGCACATCTTAACATCATCAATAGAAGAAGGAGCTGGCACAGTCACAACCTGACCGCCCGAAACGGGATCAATCAAGCATCCGCTGGAAGTTAAACAACTATCAAGCCCTTGTAGCCAGTTATTGTTATTTAAATAGTTAACATCCCTTATGTTTCTCACAAGCTCAAACCCCTCTTGCGCCAAATCGGCGGCGATAAGTTTATTTTTAGCGATGGTCGCCAAGCCAAAACTGTTATTTATTAAATTTATTGAACCCAAAACACCCACCGAGATAACCACTATGGTTACGAGCGTTTCCAAGAGAGTAAATCCGTTTTTTTGTCCTTTAAAAAAATTAATCATGTTATTTTTTAAAATTTGAAATTACTGCACGCTCACGCTCCCATTTGCGGAAATATTTGTAATTTTCTGTTTAGTAACATCAGAAGAATTTTGTAAAATAATCGTATTGGATACAGTTGGCACCAAACCATTGTAATAAAACTTTCCTATTGGCGGCTCAAACGTCATAGATATAAGTGACGCGCTTGATATTTGCACGTCGGATTCAACCTTTATAGTGCTGATTAAATCATCACTGGCAAGATCATACAAACGATTTCCACTACAGTCGCCAAAAATCACATATTGTGAGGCAGAAGACACATAAATTCCGTATCCCCCCGCGGGAGTACTGCATTTTGTGCCAACCCGGGAAAAAAGAGCGTAATTTTGCGCCTGTCTTATTGCCACAGCCAATCTTTGGACCGAACGATTTAGGGCTTCCTGTTTTCTGCCTGCGTTATAATTAGTCAAAACGATAGTTGATATAAGACCAATTATCAGCATAGAAACCGCAAGCTCAACAAGCGTGAACCCCATTATATTCTTTTTATCTAAAGGATTTTCCATTAAAAATTTAAAAAAATAGCCAATTGATATACCACTCGTAAATTATATCACCAAAATACAGAGAAAGAAACGCGCCTAAAATTATAAAAGGTCCAAAAGGCATGGCGCTTTTGAGCGTAAACTTTTTTAAAAACATCAACAAAATTCCCCACAAAGACCCTAAAAACACCGCGAACATTACCGCTATCAAAATTTTGGGCCAACCCAAAAGAAGACCTGCCAAAAATATTAGCTTTGAATCCCCCATGCCCATCCATTCTATTTTAAATATTCCTGTCCGAATCATTCTCCCGCCTGATATCGCATAAAAAAGAAAAAATGGCAAGGCGATTAGAAAGGACGCGATGACAAAATTTGCAAAAAAATCAAAACTCCCCAGATAAAAAGATTGAAATGTGCGGTATAAAAATAAAACGGCAATCAGAGGAATCACAATAACATCCGGCAAAATATATTCTTTCAAATCCGTGAAAAATAAAACCACAAAAGCTGATGCGACCACAATCCATAAAATCATCTCGGCCCAGTTGCCATAAAAATGTTGGAAGATTAACAAAAATAATACTGCTGTAATCAATTCTGCCAAAGGATATTGCCAGGAAATTTTTTCTTGACACGAACGGCATCTGCCTTTTTGCCAGACAAAACTTGCAAGCGGAAAAAGCTCATACCATCTTAAGGTCTTGAGACACTTTTGGCAGTGCGAGCGACCACGCAGGCTTTCTCCTGACAATACACGAAAAATAACGACATTTAAGAAACTGCCGATACAAAGTCCGAATAAAAATATTAAAATTGATTCTATGATAAGCATAGTTTAATTATAGGATAAAATTAACAAAAACTCGAACGCCTTATTTTATTCTGTATTTTGCTGACGATCGTTCGTATTTTACAGAATGAATTTATTCTACCTTTTTACTGACGGTCGTTAAAAATAAAGTAGAATAAAAAATCTTAAAAATAGGTTGGATGATTTTTGGGTGTGGTGATGAAATAAAACAATTCGGCGCCCCGCTTTGCGGGGCGCCGAATTAATACAAACATCATCAAGAAATGATTACGGACAAACTGTGACCCCTACACCCAAAGTTGCGCCCTCGGCCTTAGAAACGCCTGTGCTATCAACGCACCAGAAAGCGCCAGTTCCTGTTAATTGGGCTGAAGCACCATATGCGGTCGCAGTGGCATTGTAAACTACTGTTTGAGGAACCTGCGCATCGATATCAGCTGTTAAAGTTGCATATTGAGTGGAGTAAGAAGAAGGTACTGCCAAAACATATGTATTGCTTGTGTCAGCATTCAATTCAGCAAGTGAACGAACCTGAGCTAAATCGGCTTTAATTCTGACATCTTTGGCTTTGTTTCTGGCGCTGTTTAAAGAAACCAAAACAATCGTTGATAATAAACCGATAATGGCGATAACGACTAAAAGCTCGATTAAAGTAAAACCTTTATTTTTTTTCATATTGTTTAGTTTAAATTAGAGTTATAAATAATTTTCATTTCTTCTTATTCGTTTTTAAAGCGAATAAGCGACCGACCTTTTAGGATTTATTGGATTTCCACCCTGTTAAATAATTTGCTTCGCAAATTAGAACTATGTTCTATTTAACAGGGTAAAAATTAAAAATCGTAAATTATTTCCTTGCTCTAATTATACACCAGTTTATAAAATCATCAAAATACATTTCATTTAGTAAGGCAAAGAGCATGTGCTGGTGCCACATCCTGAAACGCGCACACAGCCGGATCTAAATCGATACTGCCCATATGGATTCGTCTGGCCCGGAGGGCAGGCCCCCGTACTATTACAGCTACCCGAAGGATAGCCCGTCACATCCTTTGAGTTTCCTTGACTATCTGTACACCAATAATGGTTGTTTTCCGCGCCTGGATACGCGCTATAAGCCACATAGGAATCAACGCTAGGATAAATATTTAGCTGACCACCCTGCTTAACCACATCCTCCCTAAGAATCAATATGTCCGGCGCATCACTCAAGCCCATATAGCTATAATTATTACCGTTATAAAAAAGTTCGGCCGTTTTTCTGACTTGGTCTAAATTGGATACAATGCGCGATTTTTTAGCGCGATTTTTAGACATATAAATAAAGGTGAGGGTTATCGTAGAGACAAGCCCAATGATAACGATAACCACCAAAAGCTCGAGCAGGGTAAAGCCTTTATTTTTTTTGTTCATCATAAATATTTTTAGTTTTTCACTTTAAATTTTTAATTTAAAACGATCCGGCAATATTATAAATAGGCATAATGATACTAACGACTATAACGCCCACTCCAGCGCCTATGACAACTATCAAGATCGGTTCTATGGTGGCGGTCAATCCTGAAATTGCCGAATCTACCTCACTCGCAAAAAATTTGGAGACATGGCGCAACATATCCTCTATGCGACCAGTGTTTTCTCCGACCATCACCATTTGCGAAACGAGTTTCGGCACATACGCGCTTTGGCGCAAAACAGTGCTCATTTGCGATCCCTCACGAACGGCTTTTACGGAATCATTTAAAACAGCTCTATAAACTTCATTGTCTATCATATCTGAAGTTATTTCCAATGACTGCGGCAGAGGCAAGCCGCCTTCCAATAGCAAAGACAGGGTTTCGGCAAAACGCATCATATAAGTCTTCTGCAATAAATTTCCGATAATAGGAAAATCCAGAATTAATTTATCCCAGACCGCCTTACCATCTTTGGTGTGGATATAGCGCCACCCAAAAATCAAAAGAGTCCCAAAGATTATGGCAATTAGCCACCAAAAAGACGCGACGAAATTACTAATACTCACAACCACCAGCGTTATTAAAGGCAGGGTCTGTCCCAGATCCTTTAAAATAGCGCTGATTTGAGGCACAACATAAGTCATTAGAATAACCATTACCACCGCCATCGCAACTAATATGAAAGCGGGATAAATAAGAGCGCCCTTGATTTTCTGGCGCACCGCTACATCTCTTTCTAAATAATCCGCCAAATATTTGAACACATCGCCCAGCTTTCCTGAGGCCTCACCAGAACGAACCACTTGAATGAAAAAATTGGAAAAAACATCTGGATGTTTCAACAGAGCCTTCGAAAGCGGTGTGCCGCTTTCCACCTCATAGGCCAAACTATCGATCACGTCTCTTAATTTCTTTTTGTCTTCTTGTTCAGATAAAGTTTTTAATGATTCCACAATGGGAACTTTTGCTTCAAATAGTGTTGCCACCTGACGAGAAAAAATTGCTATGTCTTTTTTGCTAACTCTGCCTATAACATCTTTCAATGACAAATTAAAGGGCGTCTCCGAAGTAGCGGAAACTTTTATCACTATGAGTCTTCTTTGCTGTAAAATATCTACTGCCGCCTCAACGCTCCCGGCGTCGATAGCGCCTTTTTGTGACTGCCCTTCTTGAGTTTTAGCTTCGTATGCAAATCTCATAGATTTTTACCCTGTTAAATAAAATTTGCTTCTATCTAAACTGGGTAGTATTTTATATTTTTAGTTATTTTCTTAAATGTTTTAAAAATGTTTGAGTGACAAATTTTAATTTCAAATTTTATATAAAATTTTCAATTATTTAACAGGGTGAATTATTTTCCTACGAGCGCAAGAAATTCTTTTCTATTTAAAGAATAAAGCTCTGCGGCAGAAAGAGTCACCTCTCCACTTTTTACTAAATTTGCTAAAGACCTATTTAAAGAAATCATCCCTTCTTCGGCGCCGGTTTCAATGACTAAATCCAGTTGATGAACCTTATTTTCACGAATCAATGATTTTACCGCAGAATTTGCCACCATAATCTCATAGGCAGGAATCCTGCCCCCGCGAATACGCGGCAACAATCTTTCCGATATTGCACCCACCAAAGTGGCGGCAAGTTGCGCTCTCACCTGGTCCTGTTGTTCGGCCGGAAAGCTGTCTATGATACGGTCTATGGTTTGAGAAGCGTTGTTTGTGTGGAGCGTAGAAAGCACCAAATGTCCGGTTTCTGCCGCTGTAATGGCAGTAGACATCGTTTCCGCGTCGCGCATTTCACCCACCATGATGACATTGGGATCTTCTCGCAAAGAAGCTCTTAGCGCGCCGTGAAAACTTATCGTGTCCCGCCCAACCTCTCTTTGATTGATTATCGATAAATCCTGTTCAAAAATATACTCCACGGGATCTTCTATGGTTATAATGTGCTCCGCTCTTTTGTGATTAATTTCGTCCACCATGGCCGCCAAAGTGGTAGATTTGCCATTTCCCGAAGGTCCCACCACGAGGAAAAATCCCTGCTTGAGATCGGTAAATCTGTGTAAAATCGAGGGCAGACCAAGCTCATCAATGGTGCGTACCTTGGCTGTGATTAAGCGTAAGGCAATCGCGATGGCGCCTTGATTAAAATACATATTCACACGAAAACGCGCCTTGCCCTTAAAGTCATATGCCAAGTCCAGCTCTCTTTCCCTAAAAAGCATCTCTTTTTGTTCCGATGTAATAAAGGCCGTGGCTATTTTTTCTATCATTTCACCATTTAAAATAGGTTTTTGCGTAAGTGGCAACAAAGACCCATCAACGCGCAAAGTCGGATAACGCCCGACTGACAAATGTAAATCAGACGCATTTTCCTTAAGCGTTGTAAAAAGCAAATCGTTTAATTCTTCTTCTGTGGTGCTCATAAATATTTTTAGTTACTTTTTAAAAAACATTTAATTTTTTCTACTATCTCCGATGGAATAAAATTGGCTTTTATTAAATAATCCTGCGCGCCCAAGCTCATGCCCTTATCTATATCTTCCTTCTGGCCCAAATTGGTGAGTAAGATCACGGGAATTTTGTTGAACCTCAAGTCAGATTTTAATTTTTTTAAAACTTCAAAGCCGTCCATTTTCGGCAACACTATATCCAAAAGTATCAATTCAGGAGTCTTTTCTTCAATTTTTTTAAAAACCTCTTCCCCATCATAGGCCACAGACAAGCCAAACCCGGCGCTTTCCAATTTCGTAGAATAAATATCGGACAAAAATGGATCGTCCTCTACCAAGAGAATGTGTTGTTTTTCTTTTGCCATAGATTTCAAGTTTAAATCCCTGCCTGCCGGCAGGCAGGTCAAAAATTAAATATTAGATCTTATTCTTCAACCACCCTCATTACTTCTTCCAAACTAACTAACCCCTGCAGAGCCTTAATTATACCATCGTGCTTCATAGAAACCATGCCCTGGCGTTTAGCTTCTGTCTCAATTTTACCTGAGGAAGGTTCTGTCAAAATTATCTCTTCCAGCTGGGGCGTCATCATTAAAATTTCATAAATCGCCACGCGCCCCCTGGTGCCTTTGCCTGCGCATTTTTTGCAACCCTTGGATTCAAAAATCTGTTTAGCATCAACACCAAACTCCTTTAATTCTTCCGCGGAAAAAGACGACATAGCCTCTTCTACTAAATCCTTTAGTTCGCCTATTGGCTTTATGGGAGCTTTACAATAATCACACAGCTTTTTAACTAAACGTTGAGCGAGCACCATAGTTAACGAAGACGGGATAAGAAACGGTTCCACTCCCATGTCTATAAGGCGCGGGATAGCGCCAATGGCATTGTTGGTGTGAAGAGTTGATAAAACGATATGGCCCGTCAAAGCGGCGTGCACGACCAGTCCCGCGGTTTCTCTATCCCTCACCTCTCCGAGCATTATAATGTCCGGATCTTGGCGCAAAATACTTCGAAGGCCTGAAGCAAAATCATACCCCAGCTCTGGCCTTACTTGGGATTGATTTACGCCCTCAAGCAAATATTCTACTGGATCTTCCAAGCTGACTATATTAACGCCCTCTTGGTTGAGCTTGAGCATCATGGCATACAAAGTGGTAGACTTGCCCGAACCAGTCGGACCTGTGTTAACTATCAATCCGAAAGGTTTTTGTAGGCCTTCAAGAACTTTTTTGGCGTTCCTGCCTTGTAGACCCAGCTCAAGAAAAGTGGAAATTCCAACTAAAGAATCCAAAACGCGAATGGCCACCTTTTCTCCTTTTGAAGTGGGAAATACAGACACACGAAAATCTATCTCGCGGCCATTAATTTTAGTTTGAAATCTTCCATCTTGTGGCTTGCGAGTTTCATCTATTTGCAGTCCGGATAATATTTTTATACGGGACACAATTTGCAAAAGCACGTCCTTGGGTAAAAAAAGGCTGGTGGACAAAACACCGTCTACTCTAAATCTTACACGAATCCTGTCCTGAAACGGCTCAATATGAATATCCGAGGCCCTACCTTCAACAGCGTGCTTTAACACAACCCCCACAACCTTTGTGATGGGCGCCTCCTCAAGCACCAAAGAAATGTCTTTTTGTTTTCCACTTTCCTGAAAATCCGCAATCTCTTCGTCTTTAAGCTCGGCTGTCATTTTTTCCAATGCAGTGCTAACTTCTCCCGTCAAGCTTTGATATTGCTTCAGCGCGTTATTGAAACTCTGCGGCGTTATTAAAAACACTTTTGTTTTTAAGCCAAGCCGCGCCGCAATAAAGTGCAGGGCTTCTTGTGATTTAAAATCTTCCGGGCGGACCATTCCCGCCTGCAAATACTCGTCTGTGCGATTGAGTGGAATAAATTTGTATTGGACCGCCGCTTCTTGTGAGACTAAAGCCAAAATGTCAAAAGGTATGGTGTCTGTTTCTGAAAAAAACCTTAATTCAAGATTTAAAAAATCAGCCTTAAGCTGATAAAGCTCCTGTTCGGACAAATATTTTTTTTCTATTAAAACATCTTCTATATTCTGGCTGTTTTTTGACGCCTCTTCGCTGGCCGATTTTAAATTGGCCTCGCTTAATTTGTCCTGGCTTGTTAAATAATTTAAAAAGTTATTTTCTTTAGTCATAAACTATACCTATAAAGGAGCAAAGGGATTGGCTCGTCCAAAAATACTTTCCGTTATATTGAGGGGTATGCCTTGTGGCAATTGGAAATCATTTAGCTGTCTCTCATTAGATACAATTTTATCACCACTTTTTGGCAACAAAAGGGTTGGGCTTATAACCACCAAAGACGGGTCATAAGAAAAATAAGATTCTACTAATTGGGGCAGAAAAAATATTCCTGCCGCTACCACACTTATGGCAATCACGAGGATTATTAATAAATTCGATACACTATTACCTTTAATATTATAAATTTCTGAATTTGGCATAAATAAATTCGAATTATTTGTAATAAATATCAAAATTAGTTTTTACATCAAGAGGCAACTGGCCCTTCCCTAATTCAACGCCCGCGGCTTTCAAAGACAGGCCAGACAACTCAAAGAGCCGAGCGCTCAATTCCATATTACTTAAAAATCTTTTTAAATTAGCGTAATCGCTTTTAAAAGAAATCTCTACTCTCGACTGCTTTAGTGGTCCTCCTGTCTGAGTCTCCAAGGGCGTTTCACTAAATGTGTTTATGGACAGGCCGCTCGCCAAAGCCATGCCGTTCACTTCAGCAATAAGATCTGGCTGGCTTTGCGCAGGAGCCAGCGCATTGATACGATTCACTTGAGCCGGATCCATTTCTTTCATCCTTTGCGAAAAAAACTTCAGAGATTCCATCTCTTGATTTTTTTGCGCTATAGCATCATTAATATTACTTATTTCTCCTTTTAAATTATTCAGTATTTTATATGCTGGCCACAAAACCCCAAAAATGACGATCACGGCAAGACCAAGGGTTGTGATAGCTGTTGTTATTTTTTGCATAATTTGAAATTATTGAAAATTTATTTTAATACCTAACAGACAAAATGCTGCCGTCTAAAGAAAAGTTCAATTTAAAAGAGACGCCATTGTTTTCTGATGCCACGCTTCCCAATTTAATACCAGAAACAACCTTAGAGTTTTCCAGGCGTTTTATCTGTTGAGCCACAGCCAGAAGGTCGTGTGCCCTACCATTTAAATCAACGGTTTTGTTGGAAAGATCAACATTCAAGCTTGTCCACTGTATAAACATATTCGTGTTTTTCTCCAGAAAATCCATGAGTCTGCTGGGGTATTTGTGGCTACTAATAATTTGATCGGCTACTAAAACCGATTGGGCAAACTGAATAGTTTCTTGTTGAGAATTTATATTTTTATCTAATTCCTGGAGTTGTTGATTGAGCTGGACCAAATTATTCTTAGAAGATATGAGCATAAAGACAATAAGCCCGCCCGCAACGACAGATATAATTAAAACTAAAAGAGAAATCCAAGAAAACAGCTTATTTATAGGAAATGATTTTGGTGCCTCTTTAGGTATAAGTGAAACGTCAATCATAATAATTTAGAATTTAGGAGTTAGAATCTAGTACTTATATTTAGCCATTAATATCTATACTAATTATAACACAATTAAGATTAAAACAGTAAGGCGTCAAGATCACTTCTCTTGCTTTTGACGCTTAGCCGCAAACCCCTTAAGCGCCAGTCCGCAAGCCACCGCAAGTTCTGGGCCAAGTTCTCGAAGCGTCTTTTCAAGCGCTGGCTGATACTTTATTGATAAAAACGGATTGGCCAACCCCACCTCTATATTTAATTGTTTCACAAAATAATTTATTAAACCCTTGAGATTGGCAGATCCTCCTGCAAGGATAACCTTTTTAATGGGGCGGCCATATTTTTGTTCATAATTTGCCGCGGCGCGCCTTATTTCTTCTATGACGGCATCCAGCAAGGGAAACATTATGGAAGAAAGCTCTTGTTCTCCCCCGCCTCCCAGGAGTCCCGCGCTTCTTTTTAGCTGTTCCGCGCGATTAATATCTATGTTTAAACTTTTAGCTATAGCATAAGTAAAGTTAAATCCTGAAATCTCAAAATTGTGACTCATTTCCACCTGCCCCTTATAGCTTATGGCCACATCGGTAGAATTTGCTCCAATATCCACTATCATTACTGGACGTTCTTCGTTAGGGCCTAATACTGCTCTGGCAGAACTAAACGTTTCAAGCTCCATGGCCTCAACCTTCAATTTGTTTTGATGAGCTATACTTATATAGCTTTGCACTATGTTGTTAGGAACGGCAACTATAAAAATACGCATCTTCTCTGTAGAATCACTTCGTGTCTTTCCTAAAAAATTCCAATCCAAAACCACTTCATTCAGAGGAATCGGCACATACTTGCGCGCCTCCAGCGGAACCGCCTGATCCATTTCTTTTTCTGACATTAGCGGTATCTCTATGGTGGTTGAAAAGCTGGGATATATGGGCAAAGAAAAAAACGCCTTTTTGGCTTTAATGTTCAATTTATCTAAAATTGATCCCACGGTTTTGGCATACTGATTTTCAGAGAAAAATGGCTTATGAGAAGGTGCGCCATTTAAATTTTCAGGCACATCAATTAAAGATGCCACGGCATAGTTTTTAAGAAATGGCGCGCCCTTGCTATCTTCCAATTCAACTATCTTTATAGAGCTTTCGCCAAAATCTACGCCCAAATAATTTTCTTTACTAAATCCAAATAAAGACCAAACCATAAAATAAGATTTTTTCTTGATAATTAGACTTTCAAGGTTTATTATATCACAAAATACGTAAAATATACATATTGTTATGGAAGATAAAAAATCTATCGTTCAATTAAAAAAATTTTTGCTTGATTTTTTAATTCCGGTAAAATGTATCGGTTGCCAAAAAGAAGGCGCGGCTCTGTGTGAAAAATGTAGCGAGAAAATTCAAGTATTTAACGCGCCGATTTGTTTTTCCTGCAGAAAAAGGCTGCCTGTAGAAAATTTTAGCCAAAACAATTTTTTGTGCCATCCTAAAAACAGAATTCGGTGTGTCTTTGTGGCCGCGAATTACAGCGATCCCGTTTTAAAAGAAACGATTCAAGAATACAAATATAAAAACATCCACGAACTTAACCAGCTTTTAAGTTCTTTAATAATTGGATCATTGGAAAATTTCGTGCACACAATTTCCCCAGAAGAAAAAAATTCTTGGGTCATGGTGCCTGTGCCGCTACATCCTAAAAAAGAAAGGTCGCGTGGATTCAATCAATCTTTTCTTATAGCCAAAATAGTTTCTGAATATTTTAATATTTTTTTGGACGTCACATCTTTAAAAAGAATAAAAAATACCTCTCCTCAAGCTCAAATAAAAAATAAAGACGAGAGATTAAAAAATATGGAAGGCGCATTCCAAGTAAGCTCCGGCTCTGACTTGAAAAATAAAAATATTTTGCTAATAGATGACATCTTAACAACAGGCGCAACGCTTGACGCATGCGCCAAGGCGCTCAAAATTGGCGGCGCCGGAAAAATCATAGCGGCAGTTTTGGCAAATTAACCCTGCCCACTCACCCCACTGAGGCTTCGGCGAAGCGGGCCGGCAGACAGGTCTGCCCTTTTGTTCTGGACCCATCTAAAAATAAAAGAACCCCCCACCTTTAAGGTGGGGGGTTATAAAAAATTATTTCGTGTTACCTACATTCGTGTTACTTACATTGATGAGGGCATGCCTTTGTCCCTCCACCACGATATTGTCTAGAAAAACCTCGTAAATTTCCATTCGAATTGTCGGACGCAACATCACAGAAGATGCCGACCCGGAAGTTTTGCTAATATAAAAAATCTTAATATACAAACTTCCTCCACTAAACGATTCCCTAATCAAGGTGCTAAAATCATCTTGCCGCTCAGAACTTTTTGTATTTTGGCGATAATTTTCTTTATCGAAAGAAGTTGTCATCGCTTCCGCATCACCCGCCAAAACTACGATTTCACCGTTAAATCCATACGGAATAGCCAAAGAAAAACTCACTGTCTTTTGTTCTTGTCCATTTTTCAGAATGATATCGAGATCATAGTTTAAGTTTAAGTTGAAAATGGCATCATCTGAACCATTTTTGATTTCCTCAACACTAAAGGTCTTGTTGCCTTCCGAAACTGACAGATCAATGTTAATGCCTTCGATCCTTAGAGGTTCGGCAGGTTCGTTTTTCTCAAAGAGATCATCTTTGGGAATAGTGGCTAACCTGATTTCTCTAGCACAATAATTCCCCATCTCGCTCGCCAAACCTTCACCGTGCTCTGAAAAATAAAATGATTTATCCGAAACACCCTTGATGTAAATCTTGCCTCTAGAAAAGACGGTGAGCTCCTGAGTGTCGCTAAATTCTGTGAGTAAATTATCGATGATGTTTTCCACCAGGACGGGCGTCAGCATTTTTTGCCTGACAATATAGAAATGCAAAGTTTGTTTCTTGCCATTTCTTTCAAGATTTACTGTCATTGGAATCATATCGGGCATTTGACCAAGATGGCCATATACACCAGTCAAGCGGTCTTGGGTAAATGTGCCGATAACCGCCCCGGTGGTAGTGTTTTTCCAAGGTTTGGGTTGCCCTAACATTGCGCCCCAAGTTTCAGCGGCAAGCATGGGAAAATTAATTTCTCCAAACTGAAATATTGAATGGCCAAAAGCCCACACGGTCTTGCCATCAACAAACGAAGCGGTGCCGGTACCAACAACTGAAATGTCTCCGACAACCAGACCCACGCCAATAGAGTCTCCGGGCTTTAGTGTTTTTTCAACGACCTTCAATCCGTCAGAAAGATCGGCTTGCGATTCCTGACCGCCAGAACCGGAAAAATATGGCTTGGTAACAAAAAGCCGGCTCAGATCATCGTGTTTGGGTGAAATGTTGTTGACATTAAAACACATTAAGTTAGATCTAGGATTGCCCCTGTTTTGACCGAAAAGGCTTTTGTTTGAAAAATTGTTGATTAAATACGACAATTCATTTTCTCCAACAGACAGAAGTTCCCTGGCCGGAGTAATTCCTGCCATCGGCTCTAAAGCTCCGTCATGCCCGTAAGAAACCGTTCCCAAAAATCTGCCGTCGGAAGAGTAGCAAGGACTTCCTGACATTCCGGAGATTATGCCTGTATCCTTTTTGGTCAGCATACGGTTGCCTGAAAGAAGTGCCCAAATAATATCATGACCGTAACCAAGGGCATTTTTTTCCACAAATTCAACCCTAAACCTAAACTTGTTTGATACATCCGGACCAAGATCGGAAAATCCATAACCCGTCATGCCATGCTTAACTTCTTCAACGGGAAAAATGTCGTTTAGATTATTAGCTTTTTGCGCCATAACATCAATGGCAAAAATCATCAAAATAGATACGAGCATTCCAGCGAACAGCTTGGATTTCATGACCCTCTCCTTTTAAGTTTTAAAGGTGCTTTTCCCTTAATTTTATTTAATGCCTTGTCACCCTAAAAGTCAAGAAAAATTTACCCTGTTAAATAATTTTGCAAAGCAAAATTCCTGCTACGCAGGATTTAACAGGGTAAACCCTGATTAAAACGCGACAATCAAAGATTTTTGTCGCTTTTTTTCTTTTGTTAAATTTGGGGGGTTACTGGCCTCCGGAAATAATTGATTTTAAGTCTATGCCCTGATCCAAAGCGTTTAAAAATTTTTCTCCCTCGCCCCTCCAGTTTTCCGGATCAAGTTCCATCGCTTTTTTAATTTCTTCTCTCGCTTTAGTTGGATTATCAGTCAAAACATATAAACTTGCCAAGCGAGAATGCACAAAAGCATTGTTGGGTACCTGCAGGGAAAGTTTTTGGTATGCGCTCAAGGCACTTTGATAATCTTTTACTCTTAAGTAAAGTTGCGCCAAACGATTTAAAGAATTCACATCGGTGTCAGTATTGATTCCTAAAGATTTTACTTTGGCAAATTCTGCCAATGCCTTATCTTTCTGGCCTACCAAAAGATAACCGGCGCCAAGATTCCAGTGTGCCTCTGCCACCTTCGGGCTTATCAAAACGGCTTTTTCTAACATTTCAATCGCTTTATCTTTCTGATTTAAATTCATATAGGTTTGCCCGAGTTGAAAATAAATCTGTGGACGCGTGGGTGACATCTGGATAGATTTTGCGCCAACATCCAAAGATTTTTGCATCAAATCATTTACGATGTTTGTGTCAGGGGCATATTTTACGGCGTTATTGTATAAGATAATCAGGTGCAGATAATTTTTTACGTCTAGTGACGCCTCTTTCAAGCTTTTTTCCATTTCTAAAATAGCGAGTTGGTGAATGCTCCAGTAATCCTCTTTTTTAAAATTAGGGATGTTGGCAGTGTATAGAAATTCTGCAAATTGTTGCCTTATCTCAAAGCGCAAATATGTACCATCTTGAATCGCTTTTTTAAATAAATCTGGCACATATTGGATATTCGGTCCCTTGGTATTTACCAAAGCTTTTGCCAAATCCATATTCGCTCTGGCCGGTAGGACATTTAAAAACCAGATGGCGCCAATAAGCAAAATGAAAATACCAACAGCGAGCGGCGATGAAATTTCTTTAATTTTGTAAGAAGCCTCTGGCTCCTCGCCCCCTTTCTCAGACCAAAATGTGTTGCTTGCCACAAAAGCCAAGATCGTAAAAAATGCGATATATGTTGCGGGCGTATCAAAAACAAATAAATTTTGAATAAAATAAGACATTAAAAGAGCGCCCAAAAAAGAAACGAGCAGATATTCTTTTTTTGGCTGGTTGTCTTTTTTGTCCGGTGATTCTTGTAAATAAAAATTAATAGCGTGCTTTTTCTTAAACAAAACCCAAAACGCCACGCTAAAAATGCTTAGATAAGCCGCCAGCCCCGCAAATCCGCTCGTAACCCCAATATCAAAAACGATGTTGTGCGCCCTATCAAACCAGATTTGCGAACCGGAATCCTGATATATTGGCGCGGGAAAATTCTTATCAAACACAACATTAAAATTCTCATATCCCCATCCCAAAAGCGGCCTCTCTTTCCATCCTTGCCAAGAAGCTTTCCATGTTAAAATACGCGATTGAGTTGTGATGTCGCTATAAGAAATGTTTGCCAGACGACTTAATGTAGGATTATTTCTAACAATAGATACATCTTTAAAAAACCACAGCCCCAAACCGCTCAAAATCACCAAGACCACGAGAGTCAGCGCGGATGTTTTTACTATTTTATTTCTACTCAAAAAAACTAAAAACAAAGACATCGCAAACACTCCAAAACCCAACGCCACAATCGCGCCCCTGGTTTCTGTTTTAAATATAACAAAAAGAGTCAAGAGCAAATTAACGATATACCAATATTTCCAAATCGAATTCAAATCTTCAGATTGTTTTTTTCTAAAATATAAAAATAGCGCCGTAAATAAACCAAAAATAAGATAGGCGGCAAAAAATGAAGCGTTGCCTATGGTCGAAGATACGCGCGCTCCGCCCGTGCTAAAAAAATCACCCGGGGCAAAAATTTGAAAAATTCCATAAATCACGGTCAGAAAAATAGACACCAAAAATATATCCAAAAACTTCAGCCACTCTTTCTCTTTACGCAAAAAAGAAGACAGGATTAAAAAATAAACAACAAAATGCGCCAGCACTATCAGTCCGTCGGATCTTTCCGCGTTGCCCCAAAAACTGCGACCAATATCCACCCCCAGCAAACTAGAAACCGCCAAAACGGCAAAAAAGGAAAATATCGCAATATGCAATAAATTTATTTTGGGCAAAAATTTCCTGTCCATCAAAACCAAAATGGCATATAACGCCGCGATAATTTCCACTAAAATCTTAAACGCCAATATTTTGGGAAAAATATAGGGAAAGAAAAATAAAGATCCAAAATTTAAAAATGGCAACGGCAAGGGCAAAAGCGGCACAAAAAGAGTTGTCGCCAGTAAAAAGAATATTGATTTTTTTAACATTGAAATATTATCCATATGGTGTCTAGAAAATAGAAGGTAGAAATTGGAAATTATGTAATTGGAAATTTTTTGAAAATTAGAAATTGAAAATTGGAAATTACTTACTTCTGAGTCTAACAGAATTATAAAAAACTGCAATAACTATGGCTAAAAAATAAACCCCCCACAGAAGTTAGGGGGATTTATTTTACTTAATCTCTATTGAGAGATACTCAATACCTATTTCATTTTCGCTCTGGTAAGCGGTCCGAAGTATCCAGTAGGACTGACGCCTACACTAGCCTGGTATTTAGCTAAAGCGGCTTTGGTTGCAGGACCAAATCTGGTAATTTCAAATCCAGGAGATCCAGCGCCGGTTATGGCCACCTTAAATCCTTTAGAGTTCAGGAGTTGCTGTAAAGCTTTAACATCTGCTCCAATAGAACCTATGGTTAGGTTGCGGTTAAAGGATGCGTTAGGAGAGGCGTTGAGGAAGGCCTCGGCTGAAGCAGGAATGTTTTCTCCAGCGTCTTTCTTTTGCTGAATGATAATCCTCAGTTGAGCGATCAAGGCGTTAATCTGCTGTTGCAAGGTAGCGATGAGAGCGGCGTTAGCGGGACTTACAGGAGAAGCGGTAGTTGCAGGAGGAGTTGTTGCCGCAGGAGATGTTGTGGCTGCAGGCGAGGCAGAAGGGGTTGGAGTCGCTGTAGGAGTGGGAGTCGGGGTAGGTGTTGGGGTGGGAAGAGATCCTCCACCGCCACCACCTCCAACTGAACAGGTGTCTCCAACACTAAGAGTAACAGTTTGAGTGGTGCTAGAAGATAATTGGATGGCAGAAAAAGTATTTCCACAAGAAACCTGGTTGATGTCTGGAGAAAGAGTCATTATTTTTCTGTCTGCAGATCTTAGGGTTATGGTAGAGCCACTCATTAGTCCGATATCAATGGTATTGGCATTCACCACAAAAGAGGCGACATTACCCCCGGCATCAACATTCAACGTTACTCCGGCCACAGATACGTTTGTGACTTCAGTAAATTGCACATCGTTGTAAGCCGCGAAAGTAAAGCTGGGAAACATCAGTAAGCCTACCACTACTGCCAAAATTAAATTTATTTTTTTCATAAGCTTATTTTTATTTTTCAAGCAGAGACGACCTTGTTTAATTGATACTAAACAAAATTAAAGTATCAGCTCTGCTCTCTCTAAATTTTTCATTTTGAAAAATTTAGGGAGATTAACCACAGAATTCAATTTTTAGTTGAACACTACAAAATTAATCGTGATCGTTCCGTTAAGAGCTTCTGTAGCGTGAACATTCTTAATAATAATAACCGCAGAACCTGCCGCTGGAGTTACCCAAGTGACAACTGGAGCGCCAGTGGTTGCAGTACCCTTTCCGACAGACGCAAGCACTGTTGAGGTTGTTGCGATTAGTGTGTTAGTAAGAGTCATTGTGTATGTAGCAGCCGCCGCAGTGGTTAAAGCTTCAGTAGTAATCTGACCGGCTTGATTGCTAATAGTGGCCGCGCCTGCAGTTGAGGTAGCCGCGCCAGCATTAGGAATAAGTCGTTTACCCGCTGACATTGTCGTATCTCTTGCAAGAGAAATACCCCCTGTTGAAGTTCCACCAAGAGTGATGGTTCCTGCGCCTTTGGCGTCAACTGTTAAATTTTCATCGGTTCCTGAAGAGACCACTGAAACAGCCAAACCCCCAGCAGCTGCGGCAGATTTGACTTTCAAACCTGTGGCAGATGATGCGGTTGAAGCATCAACTTGTAAAGCTGGGTTAGTTGCGCCAGCAAGTCCTACAGCTAAAGCAGAAGCTCCAGCAGAGGTGACAGTGGCAGCGCCAGTGATACCAGTTGCTCCAGTAATGTTCGTTGCTCTTGATAAAGCAATGACTCCAGTTGAAGTTCCACCAAGAGTGATGGTTCCTGCGCCTTTGGCGTCAACTGTTAAAT
>CAYHJU010000001.1:0-27861 GCA_964357175.1 uncultured Candidatus Saccharibacteria bacterium | reverse complement strand
TGGCAGATGATGCGGTTGAAGCATCAACTTGTAAAGCTGGGTTAGTTGCGCCAGCCAGACCAACGGTTAAAGCGTTAGCGCTGGCAGATGTGCCAGTAATTGTTCCTGTCGTTGCAATGTTAGTGCTGATGGTTGTAACAGCGAGCGCTGTATTACCACCAAACAAAAACATCATCGCGAATGCAAATATAAATATATTTTTCGTGTATTTCATATGTTGTTAATTATTTTATTATTTAATTTATAAATTTTTTGATCGAAACTTGTTACATTTAATATCGACCTTGTAACAAAATTTTTTTATTTAGCTTGTTTTAACGTTTCAGCAATCTTGCTACCCTCACCAACCTTGCCATAAAAAATAACCTGCCCCCTGTTTAGATAAACCCTGTTCGGAGACCATAAAGATTCTTTTAACGGAGCTAGGCTGAAATTATTTTTGGACGCATCTTTAGAATCTTTCGCGACTTGCAATAGATAAACATTGCTTAAAGACATTTTAGGAAATAAAGAAAGCTGCCCGACATAAACTTCACCGCTTGTTAAATAAACTACTGAATAAGATTTCTGTGATTGATTATTTTTAACAAACGTCATATAGCCCAAAACTAAAACCAGGACCAATAAAATTAAAACGCCAAGTCCAACAAACAATTTTGATTTGCTCATATTTTTTAATTTACTATTTTCTATATCCATAAAAAATTATCTCTAATGCTCATTATAATATATATATGTATATATATATACAAATAAATCATGCGCACCTTTAATTATAATTAGGACAACCACAAAAAGCTAGCAAGCGCTTATTGCTCTCTAATGTATTAATTATAGTACTTCGTAAAAATCACGCAACCCCCTCAAAAAGCCTTGTGAGTAAGCTCGGGTTGCCTTTGCGTATATCTGCTATACAATGTATATTGTAACACAAATATGGAAGAACTAAAAAACAATTTATTTGCTTTATTAAAAAAGACTGAGCGATTTACCAAGACAGACAATTTGTATCTTTTTAAAGGCGGCTTTTTCTTAACCCTATCAAGCGTTGCCACAGGCGCGCTTAGTTTTGTGATGGCCATCACTTTGGGATGGCTTCTACCCAAGGAAGTTTACGGAAATTATAAGTATCTCTTTTCAATATTGGGCATAGTTGCTCTGTTTACACTTGGAGGAATGGATACGGCAGTAACTCAAGCTGTCGCTCGCGGACAAGACGGAAGTTTCCGAATTGGATTCCGGAAAAAACTCATTTTTTCCCTCTTAGGAACATTAACGGCTATTGCCATAGCTGTTTTTTATTTTGCCCAAGGAAAAGACTTGATCGCCTACGGATCTTTAGTTGTGGGCGCATTCTTACCTTTATGGGGTCCGTTTGGGCTTTATCCGGCATATTTTATCGGCAAGGGGCAATTTCGCAATATAACCAAGGCCAATGTCGGCGTTCAAGCGTTGGTTGCATTATCTATAATAATTACCGCTTATTTTTCTAAAAATTTCTTAATATTAACTGCGGTTAATCTTGCCGTTCAAACGCTGGGGGCTGGATTTGTGGCTTGGAGAATACTAAGATCCATACCCAAAGAAGCTCCGTCTGATCCAAACACACAGTCCTATGGACTCCATTTAAGCGTTATTGATGTTTTAAATACAGTCGCCACTTACTTAGATAATATTTTAGTTTTTACACTTTTAGGACCAGCCTCTTTGGCTGTGTATAATTTTGCTATGGCTCCGGCAGAACAGATCAAGGGCCTGTTTAAAAATGCCCAGTCCTTAGCAATGCCTAAATTTTCAAATAAAACCATGGAAGAGGTTCAGAAATCTTTAAATCGCAAAATAATTTTGTTTTTAATATTATCAATTTTTATAATATTAATTTACATCGTTTCCGCAAAAATATTATTCGGCATATTTCTTCCACAATACATGGAATCAGTTAAGTATAGTCAAATTTACGCTCTCTCCTTATTAATGGCTCCAATATATATAATTTTAGCCGCTCTTAAGGCCACTTCTCAAACTAAAAAATTATATGAATTCAGTATAGTTAATGCTATCTTTGAAATCATATTAATATCTGTCCTCATACCTCTTTGGGGATTATGGGGCGCGGTGCTCTCTCAGGTGATTTCACGGATTTTTAATTTTATATATGGATGGATATCGCTAAGAAAATATGAAAAAATCCCGACTTAACGGGATTTTTTAGTACAAAAAAATATATTCAAAAAGCTCCAACTTTTAATTGGTAAGATAAAAGTTAATAAATTATGTAGCCACAAAAAATATGCTGGCTTTTTTTGTATTATTTGAAAAAATAAAGGCAGTGTAGGAAAAATTGATTTTATTTTATTTATTTCAAAATCCGCTCCTTCTATCATTTTTTTGTATTCGCAAAAAGGCCGATCCCCCGGGTGCTTTGCGATATTGGCAGTTCTCGACAGCTGACCCCAAAAAAGAAATGTTATTCTGGACCAAAGATGCGCTAAATTAGGAACCGAAATAATCGTTTTGCCTTGATTTTTTAAAACTCTTCTTATTTCTTTTAAAGCCAATATTTGATCTTCAAAACTTAAATGCTCCAAAACATCCAGACACAAAACTACATCCAAAGATTGGTCGGCAAACGGCATATTTAAAATGCTGCCCTTTTGAACTAATTCTGAAGAATAATTTAAATCCAAACCAACAGCATCAAATCCCCGGCTTTTTAATTCTTCTACAAAAACTCCCTCTCCCGCTCCGGCATCTAAAATCTTAATGCTTGGCGAAAGTGATTTTAAGTAGTTTATAACCAATTCTTTCTTTTTTATATAAATTGGATAGTAAGACCAATTTTTATTCAGGTTTTTATGATAATCACCTCTAAAATTATATTCGTTTGGCATATATAAGTAATTTAATAGTGCACAGAAATTTATTTTTTATAATAAAACTGCAGCGGTACTTTTGAAAAATACTTTGATAAAAAATATTTCAATAAATATTTTTTATTTTTTGGCCAAATCGCAGATATTCCCGCCCTCTTTCCTAATTTTATCATACTGTTGAAATCAAAACAGTTAATATGCTCTAGGGGTTGAATATAATTTTTTGACGCTTTCCAGTTAGCATTAGCCAAATCTTGAGACACGGACATACCATTTGGAACAACCACTTTAATGATGCCGTTATTTTTTATATTCTTAGTTAAAAAATTTATGGTTTCAAGAGGATTTACTATATGCTCAAAAACTTGATCCGCATTAATAAAATCATAAGGACCATTTTGACTGATTTCGTCCCAATTAATGACATTTATTCCCGCCGTTTTAGCATAGTCCATTCTAGTTTGCGCAATTTCAAAACCATAAACCTCAAATCCTTGTTTTTGGGCAGCAGCACACCAAAATCCCCAGCCCATACCAAAATCCAAAACTTTTATTTCTGAGGCTGGTTTTTTTAAAAACTTTTTTATCTCTGCGACATATTCTTCGTGTGGTCCAGTGCCAGATTTTTCTTTCTTGGCCAAACTTTCTTTTTCTGAAATCCATTCATTGTACAGTTCCCCCATTCCGTCATCGTTTAGCACATATCCCTGCCAAACAAATCCGCATTTTTTACATTTCCTTACTTCAAATTTTTTATTTTCTAATAAATTTTCTGGAACTCTTTTGTTGTAGTAATTTTTTATAAAATCAAAAACGGAATCATCAGTAAAATGTTTCCTGATTAAAATATCGTGGACCAAACTTCCGCACATTTCACATTTTAATCTTTCAATAAAATCGATTGATGTTGTCATATTATTTAATCCCCCACGCTGTCCAACTATTACCGTTATGTTGACGGATTTGGATATTTTTTAAATTCGCCATATTCATCAACGAAAGAACTTCTTCTTTTTTCCAATAATTAGCGATTTCCGGCAGAAGTTGATCGAAGGCTATGCTGTGGATATGCTTAAAATTAAAAGTTTTTAATTGTTCTAAGTATTCGTTTTTAACAGGAAGAATTTTTACGAATAAATACAAAGGAATGCTGGCAAAATAGGTCAGTTTATCTAAAATAAATGGCGGCAATTTGCTGGTAAAATATTTTCTAATTGGATTTACAAAGCGCACAATCCACTCGTTGCCCTTATGTCCATAAACCCAAATAAGAACCGTTCCGCCGAGCTTGGTTGCCTGCGCCAATTTTGAAACGGCAAGCTTGGGATCTTTTAGATGATGCACAACGCCTATGGAAAACACTATATCAAATTCATCTTGCCAAGAAATATCATAGATACTCAATCTTATGACTTCCGCGTTTGGATAAGAAGCAAGCGTTTGGCGAGCGGACTGCAGAGTTCCTTCGGCATTATCAAATGCCACAACTTTTTTAGCTCCATATCTAAGCGACCAAAAAGAATTACGCCCCATACCACATCCGGCGTCCAAAATCACCTTGTCTTTAAAATCTTCTGGCCTTAAAGGAAAAACCCATCCCAAAAACTGCTTTTCATAATTGGGGTCTAACTCATTATATTTGCTCCATTCAAAATTAAATCTGTTTTCTGACGCCATAAATTATTTTATACTTTTAAACCACAGTGCCAAAACAAATAAATTCCAGATTTTTTTACGATTATTAATTTTCTTAGTGTGATGATTATCAAGCATTTCTGCCACAAACTTTCTATCAAACAATCCTTGTCCGATAAAATCATTTGACATTAGGGTGTCATTTATTTTATCGCGTAATTCATTATTAATCCAGCGATCAAGCGGTATTCCAAATCCTTTTTTCTTTCTATGAATTATACTTTTGGGAAGAATGTCTTTCATCGCATGTTTCAATAAACGCTTTCCATTAAAGCCCTGGATCTTGTACTGCGTGGGCAAGCTCAATAAAAACATCGCCAAATCCGTATCCAAAAAAGGGGCGCGAGTCTCAAGTCCCACAGACATACTAGCCCTATCAACTTTCACCATAACCTCATCCTGCAGATAGCGTTTTAAATACAGACGACTTAAATAAGTAAAATTATTTTCATTTAATCGCGGCGCTAAAACGTCTTCAAAAATATTTTCCCGATTGATATTTTGATAAATTTCCGGATTAAGAGCTTTTTGTATCTCGTTGAGCTCAAAAGAGCCCAGCCACACTTGATGACGTTTTCCGGGATGATTGTATATTTCATTTTCCAGACCTTTAGCAAATTGTCTCAATTTAAAATCAAGGCCCATATATCCTTCGCTGACTTTCAGGGTTTGCGCGAAGCATTCTATGGATTTTTTAAATAAATTTTTAGGTAAAAATCTCATCATTTGAAAAATTTTTTCCGCAGAAAACGTCTGATATCCCAACAAGAGCTCGTCTCCTCCATCTCCGCCCAAAGCCACCTTAACACTTTCACGCGCAAAAGAAGACAGCAGATGCGTGGGCAAAATTGAAGCATCGGCCAACGGCTCATCGGCAATTTGAGGAATTTTATCAATTAAATCTAACGCCTCTTTAACAGAAAATATTTTTTCGTAATGTTCCGAACCGATTTTTTTTGCCACTTCGCGAGCATATCCTGACTCATCAAATTCCTTTTCATAAAATCCTATGGAAAATGTCTTGATTTTCTGTCCCGATATCTTTTGAGCCATAGCCGCCACCGAACTTGAGTCTATTCCGCCGCTCAAAAAAACGCCCAGGGGCACGTCTGCAATCAATCTTTTTTCCACCGCTTTCTCAAAAAGATTTAAAAATGTTTCCTCTGCTTTTTTAAATGTTATTTTTTCCGGTATTGCGTGTTTTTGATAATCCGTGTCCGGATCAAAATATTTTTCTATTTTAAAAGACTTGGCGCCCGCCACCAAAAAATGTCCGCCATCAAGTTTTTGCGTATTTTTAAATATAGAATGCGGTGAAGGAACAAAATCATAAATTAAATATTTCGCCAAAGAATTTTGGTCGATTTCTTTTTTAAAACCCGCAAATTGTTCAAGCGCCTTAAGTTCCGATCCAAAGATAAAACTACCGGCAAGTTGCGAAAAGTACAGCGGTTTTTTGCCAAATCTGTCACGAGCCAAAAAAAGCTCTTGCCTTTTTTTGTCCCACAAAGCAAAGGCGAACATTCCGTCTATTTTTTTTAGAACTTCTGTTCCCCATTTTTCATAGCCATTTAAAATTACCTCTGTATCGCTTTTAGTCTTAAAAACAAAACTGCTTTTTTCTAATTCACTTTTTAGTTCTTTAAAATTATAAATTTCACCATTAAAAACTATTACGCTCTTCCCAGAAGAGCTTGTCATTGGTTGATCGCCCGAAGACAAATCTATAACACTCAATCTGCGATGCCCCAGACCAACCGCCCCCTCTTCCATATAAAAACCCTCACCGTCTGGACCACGACGAGTTAAAGCGCGAGTCATTTTTTCAAGATCTTCTTTTGTTCCCGGACCAAAAAATCCAGCTATGCCACACATAAGTCAATGGAAATTAGGATTTATGAAATTAATTTATCTTTTCTTTAATTTTATATGTTTGACGATTTTCCGTTTCAAAATAAATTCTCATCAGCATTTCCGCCAAAAGGCCCATTAAAACAAACTGTAGGCCTATCAGTATAAAAAATACGGCCAGAAGAGGTAGCGGTGTAGAAATAAATGATTTTCCTTCTAATAACTTCAGCCCGAGCATCCAAATCCCGACTAAGCCGCCTAATAAAAACGACCACATTCCCACGCCCCCAAAAAAATGCATTGGCCGAGTAGAATATTTTGTTAAAAATTTAACCACCAAAAGATCAAGCACCACTTTAAATGTGCGCCCGATACCATATTTCGTTTCCTCATAAATCCGCGGAAGATGATTAACTTCCATTTCTGCGATCTTCCCTCCCGCTTCAAAAATCAATGCCGGAATAAATCGGTGCATCTCTCCATAAAGACGAACATTTTCCAAAATAGATTTTCGGTAAATTTTAAGAGTACATCCATAATCATGCAATTTCACGCCGGTGACACAAGATATTATCCAGTTGGCAATGCGCGAAGGCAGGCGCCTGTTTAAAAAAGCGTCATTTCTTTTCTTGCGCCATCCCGAAACAACATCGTATCCTTCATCAATTTTTTTAACCATTTTTTCAATATCGAAAGGATCATTCTGCAAATCGCCATCCAAAGTAACGACTAGATCCCCACGACTTTCATCAATGCCCGCCATCATTGCCGCTGTTTGCCCAAAATTTCTTGAGAGGCGCAAAACTCGTACCCTGGTATCATTTTTGGCAACCTCCTTCAGCACATCAAAGCTTTTGTCTTTGGAGCCATCGTCCACAAAAATTATTTCAAAATCACTGAATTTTTCAGCCAGTGCCTCCTTTATTTTTTGATAGAGTAAATTTAAATTTTTTTCTTCGTTATAAATGGGTATAACCAAAGAAAGAATGTGATGGATCATAAAAATTATTAATTATAGATTAGGTGTGGGCCTGCCTACCGGTAGGCAGGGGTTTATTAAAAAGTTTTTAATTAAATTTGCGCGAAAATCCCAACTGTAATTTCGCGACTCTTCTTTAGCGTTTTTACCCAGAGCTTCAGCTAAATCTAGGCGCTTTAAAAGAAAATCTATTTTTTCCGCTAAATCCCCCGCGTTGTCCGCCTCAAAAAATAGTGCCGTTTTTTCATTTAAAATTTCACACAAAGAGGGCAGCTTAGAGGCAACAATGGGCTTACCCGCCGCCATCGCTTCAAAAACTTTGAGGGGTGAGGTGTAACGCTGCGAGATTTCTGCCTTGCCTGAATTCGGCACGACCACCAAATCAGCCGCCGCCAAATATAATGGTATTTCTTTCGATGGTTTTTGTCCAGCAAAAAAGATGTCTTTTAATTCAAGCATTTCAGTAAAGCCTTCCAATTTATTTGTGTCCTCTGGCAACCCTCCCACGACATAAAGTGACGCCGCGCTTTGCCAAAATAATTTAGATTTAATTAGGGTTTCCACGCCTTTCCACCAAAAAAGCTGACCCGTGTATAAAATTAATTTCGCATCCGCCTCAATATTTAACAATTTTCTAGCGTCATTTTTGGAAGGAATTTTAGCGAACAAACTTTCATCAAATCCGTCTCTGGCCAATAGAATTTTAAGGTGAGGAAAATTCTTTTTAAAATCCTCCTCCAAGGCATGCGAAATGACAACTATTTTTTCCAACTTAGAAAATAATTTTTTGTGCCAAGGTAATAACTTTTTTGGAAAATTATGCGCCTCAAAAACAATTTTATCTTGGGACACGGAATTTCTAAGCAGATAAAGAGTGAACAGGTCTCGCGAATAAATAATAAAATCTTTTTCTTTAATTTGATTTTTTACAAATCTTTTGGCAAAAAAAGCAAAAAGGGCTGACTGGATTAAAAATATGATGCGCTTTAAATAGGGTTTGGACATCGCCCAATCAGGAGATGGTAAATATTTAATAGTAAAATTTTTATCTATTCCATAGTACAAAAAAGCGTCTTCTTTGATCGGATTTTTGCGCCGAGGAAGCACAAGCTCCACGTCAAAACCTTGTCGAACAAAGGCTTCACACATCTGCATTATCTGCAAACCGTGAGCTTTTTCGGTTGGTATACGAGCATTAGTGATATAAAAAAGCTTCATAAAATATTTTTATAATTTATAAATATCCACTTCAGGACCAAAATTTTGCACTTTGAAAAAATTCCATACTCCGCCGATAAAATTACCGGTAAAATCTTCTCCGGTCAACGCCACGGACGGATAAAATCTCTTAATCTCAAAGCGGCCAAAAACCATTTTATTTTCAAAATCGCCCAAAGGATCGCTTTTTTGGCGCTCAAACGCTAAATAGTCAAAAGCATACCACGATTTTAGATTATAAAGCGCGCCTTGATCGCCCGCCAAGAATCTGCTGTTTAAAACAAAATATTGCGGGTCTTGATTTTTTAAATCGCTATTCAAATAAGCTTGGTCATAGGAGCGCAGTGATGCGGGCAACAAAACTTTCTGATTTTGAATGGATTCTTTCGTCTGTGGAATGCGTAGCTGTGAAAAATTCACCAGAATGCTTGAACCGCTCGGGATGTTTTGCTCTATCCAGTTTTTAGCCAAAATCCTGGTGTCACTTCTTGTAAGCAAAAGATCGTACCTAATATTTATGATCAAAGAAAAAATTATCGCCGCCAGCACAATTCCATATTTTAAAACAATATTTTTTTGACTTAAAATCCAGGATATGCCCCCCCCAGCCAATATCGCAAAAATCGGTCCGAGCAGAAAAATATACCGCGGCTCTTCGTGAAAAATAAAATATAGAAGTATCGGGTATATGACTATTAAAAACAGCGCCGGATACAAAAAATATCCGTTTTTTCTTTTTCTCACAAAATAAATCAAACCCAAAACAGCCAGAGATGTTATCACTGGGTCCATAAAAATCAAAGTTTTCCCCATATAAAGCACGGCGCCCAAAAAACCCTCTAGAGATTTAACTCCGAAAGACGCCCCTCCTCCACCCATCACGGCCAAAAAGGCCTGTGGATAGATAATAAAAAACAAAAACGACAATCCCACAAACACCAGAACGAAATGCCACCAATTTAAGGATTTTATTTTTTCTTGCCAAGATTCAGCGCTGGTAAAAAAATGCGCCCAAAACACAAAGACAAGATAAAGAATTCCGACATAACTAACACCAAAAGACAACCCGCCAGCAAGACCCGCCAGTAAATACCATTTTTTTTTACGAGTAAAATATATTTTAATAGCACAATATAAGATCAAGGCGGCAAAAAATGCCGTATAAATCCAATGCCTGGCAAAATGAGACATCTGAAGCTGATAAAAGCTCATTCCAAAAATTGTCGCCCCCAAAAGAGAAGCCCATGAATTTTTTACAATCTCTTTAGTAATTTTATAGATCAAAAACACCAGCCCTAAACCAAATAAAACGCTAACAATACGAGCCGTAATAATCAAGACGCCCGGATTCAATATTAAATAATCTTGAAAAACATTTAATCCGCTAAATCCGCCCACAAAATAAAACACCAACAAAACTGGAATGAAGAATAGATTTAAAACATAAGGTATTAAAGTCGGATAATAAAGTAATTTAAATTCTTGGGGTTGTAATACTGGCAACGGGTTTTTTAATTGGACCATTTTTAAAGCTCCGCCAATTAAAGAGGGTTCATCGCCCACAAAAAAATAGGGCAGGCCGTACCAAATACCAATAAAATACAGAATGGCGCACAAAGCAAGCAGAGCATATATTAATTTATCTGGATTTTTCAAAAAAATCATAGTAATTTTGTTTTTGAGCGTTATTTTAAAATATTTAAAATAGGTGCCACAACCTTTTGGGGTATAAATTTTTCAAAAAATAACGCTTGCCCCTCCTTTCCAATTTTATCACGCAAACGCGCATCTGACATCAACAGTTTTATTTTAGAGGCCAGATCAAATTCATCGTGTGGTTTTGTGAGTATGCAATTTTCACCATTTTTCAAAATTTCTCTTATAGCTGGCGAATCCTGAGTAATGCAAGGCTTGCCCAAGGCCAGAGCGTCAAAAACTTTATTCGGAATAACCCTTTGTGATTTTGAGGTAGAGCCAAAAATTCCAAGTGAAATATCGGCTAAATTTAAACGATTCAGAAGCTCAACATAAGGACTTGGCGGTAAGAATTCAACGTTGTTTAAAGAAAGTTTTTGCGCAAGATTTTTAGCGTCAGGAAAAGTTTGCCCCTGGCCCATAATTTCAAATTTAACATTTTCATTTTTTAACAACTTCGCGGATTTTAAAATAATATCCACTCCCTGAAGCGGTATGAAAGTGGCATAAAAAAACACTTTAGTGAGGCTATTTTTAATTTTTTCTGTTTGTGTAAAAAGCTCTTGAGGAATATCTGCGCCCACATAAACAACCAAAATTTTCTCGGGCTTTATTTTGAAAGTTTTGGCAAAAAAATCTTTTTGAGCCAAAGTATCCACTAAAACCCAATCCGACATGTGGCATGCTAAAAAATCCAGCAAGAAATAGTAAAATGATTTAGGACTAAAAACGCTTGCGGTTTTTCTGTCTAAAATCATAGAGTCATAAATAGACGCAAAGGCGTCAAAAATTATTTTTTTGCCAATAAAAATTTTAGCAAATATTGCCGCGCCATATCCTGGAAAACCCACGAACAAAAAATCAACTTCGTTCTTTATATATTTAAATTTTTTCCACAAATTCCAATATTTTTTTATACCAAAAGACCGATCGTTGCACTCCACAACAATCACGCCATTTTCTTCCAACCCACGCTTAACCACACGGCTTCTTGAATATTGGGGATTATATGTTCCAAAAAAACAAATTTTCATAATTTAACTAATCTCTAAACATTTCCAAAACACCCTCTATTTTTTCAGACAGTTTCTCCAAGGAATGATTATCTTTTATGAATTTTATAATATATTTAGATATTTCTTGTTTCTTTTCCGCCGGTAAATTCATAAATGATTTAATTTTTTCGGCCAATATATCGCTGTTGTTTTCTGGAAAGGTTAATATGTTCGCAAAAGGTTTTTGCAGGCCGTTATAGGACTGGCCGCTTGTTAAAGCCGCAAGGCCCGACGAGGCGGCCTCCAGCACCACCTTATCTAGGCTGCCCGTTAGGCTTGGATGGACCAAAAGATTGTATTTTGAATATGTTTTTGGCATATCACTATTTGGTACCGCGCCCAAAAATTTAACCGCATCCTGAAGATTATTTTGTAAAATAAAATCATGTAAATATTGGGCATAATCCTTTTGAGAGGCCAGGCCCTCTTCCCCAATAATATCTAGCTTTACAGAAAAATTTTCTTCTTTTAATTTTTTTATGGCCAAAAGAAGCGTTTCATAATTTTTTCTGGGAGACAGGCGCCCCACCGCTAAGAGGTGGTGGTTTTCTGCAGAAAAATGTGGCTGTACTTTAAAAAATTCATCCGCTACGCCATGGCCCATTACATAGAGAGGTTTTTTTGTCTTTAAACGAAAACTTTCAGAGGAGGCGGTCATAATGGCCGAGCTCCAAAATTCTGCAAATCGCAAATGAAACGGAACACTGCCATGCGTGTACCAAATCACTATCTTCTTTCCAAATAAACACGCCAGTGGCCCCGCCACTCCCGCGTATTCAGGGTTTTGATGCGAAAAAACCACACCAACTTTAGGCAAAATCTTTATGAGCAACCAGATATAGTGAAACAAAACACTCAATCTCCCCCGCCCCTTTTCTTTCCCCATAGAATTTACCGAAACATTTTCCGGCAAACCACTCGAATTTCCTTTTTCTAAACAAATTACTTCTAATTTACTAACTCTTAGAGATATTTCTTTTATCCATCTATAAGTAAACCCCGCCAAAGCGTCGTCCTTGTCTACCTTGCGAGTTACCATTAAAACTTTAAGAGGGTGCGTGATTTTATATTTAGAAACAATTTCTTGCCAAAAATTGATGATCTTTTCGTGGTTTTTTCCATAACGCTCTTGCACAAGGGTTTTGGCTTTCTGGCCCATACGAATGCGCGCCTCATTGTTCATAAGAAGATAGACAAGCTTTTCGCTAAAATTACTTATATCCCCTTGGTTTATTAAAAATCCATTTTCACCGTCCACAATAATTTCTTTAGGACCCACGCTTACTGCAGAAACAGCCGGCTTTTGAGCCATTGCCGCTTCAACTAAAACCTTACCAAACGCTTCGCTTGTAGAAGTTAGGGCAAAAATATCGCAAGCGACATAATAAGCGGGCAATGCGTCATGACCAATTTCACCTTCAAAAAAAACTTTACCTTCTAGTCCTAAAGTTTTAACCTTTTCTTTCAAAGCATCTTCTTCTTGGCCCGAACCAACCAGCGCCAAAACAACGTCGCTGATTTTTTTAGAAACTTCATAGAAAGCGTCTACCAAAAACGGCAAATTCTTTATGGGCACAAAACGCCCCACAAAAAGAATTATTTTTTTGTTGTTAAACTTTTCTTTTATTTTTTGAACTTTTTTCTCATCAGCCATGGCAAATTGGTCTAAATCAACGGGCGTGGAAATAACCCTGATTTTTTCTTCTCTAATCCCCATATTAATTAATTTTTCCTTCAGGAGTTGAGAAACGCATCTTATTCTAAATGCGCGACGCGCAATAAATTTGGCTAAAATTTTGGCAACAAAAGGAAATCGCGTTTCTGGTTTTTTTACAAAAACATCTCCATGAAAATGCGCCAAAAGCGGCACGCGGATTTTGCGACTCAAAATCCACGCCACAAGACCCAAAAATGTCGCCTCTTGGGAAACTATCAAACTCACATAATTACTTTTAGTTATCTTTCGCGCCACGAAAAATAAATCCCACAAATAAAACATTGCGTGTTTTGAATTGGTGGGCCACAGTGTTAATTTTGGATCGGGTTCACTTTTCTGAAATCCTTTTTTGGTCGGCACCACAACATCTATGTGGTCAAATGATTGGGCATATTTAATATGGCGAGAAAGAGCGTCGCCCCCCACCTTGTCGCCTCTATTATTTAACAATGTTTTGTCCAATCCAAAAATTAGAATTCTCATATTATATTATGCGCGCGCCATTCTTTTTTATGCGCACTTACAACATCGTCCCAACTATAATTTATTTCTAGATTATTCATGCTTTTTAGGGCTTTTTTATAGAAATTATCATCAAACATTTTTTTTATGCCATCTGAAATACTCTTTTCATCTTTAGGATTTACCAACAAAATACCATCGCTTTCAAATGGTGGAGCAATGCCATTTTCTTGCGTTAAAACAATGGGCTTGCCGGCACCTATGCACTCTAAGGCGAAATTGGGGCTCATTTCTGTCAAAGAAACCATAAAGCAAAATCGCGAACCTTTTATTTCTTTCAAAACAAAATCATTGCTTTTGGCCGCTAAAAAATCCACGATATTTTCTAATTGTTTTTCTTTAGCAAGATTTATTATATTATTTTTTTCTGGGCCATCGCCCATTATACGAAACTTAAAATCCTTAGGCAGATCATTTTTTATATCTGAAATAACATTTAGAAACCTTGATAAATTTTTAAACTTTACTATCCGACCTCCAAAAAAGGCGTATCTGGGCTCCTTTTTCTCATCATTTATTTCAAAAACGGCGTTGAAAGAATTTCTAATAACGCACACCTTGTTTCTGTCTAAATTATACACCGCACTCAATATGTTTTTTTGCCAATCGGTAGAAAAAATCACTAAATCCGCTGACTTGACCACGTTTTTTAATACAAAAAATAATATTTTATCTTTTGCGCTAAAAGATCGTTTTTCATAAAATTCCCGATACGTCATATCCAGTCCCGCGTCGGATTTTTTCTCCCACAAACGATCACCCCCAATTCTTAAAACTAACGGATCGCCGCTTAAAAAGGAAACTAAAAAGGCAGGCAATCCGGAGCTTAACGCGTCAAAGGCATATATAAAATCAGCATTTATTGATAATTTATAGAGTTTCAAAAAATATAAAAAATATCTTAGTGGTAAAGAGTGTTTTCTTAAAACTTGTGTAACATCCCTATTTTTATCATATTTGGTATCAGAATAAGTTAAAATTTTTACAAAAAAACCTGACCGCTTGAGCGCCTGAGCCATGCTGGCAACATAGGTGGCGGGGCCGCCGATATCTGGAGGGTATATTCCCGTAGCTATAGCAATTTTGGTTTGAGAGACTTTTCCAAAAATATCGTCCATGGATTTTGATATTGGGTCCCATTCATATGATTTGCTTATCAAATTTTTGGCATTTTCAATAATTTTTTCTTTTTTATCTGCATTATTAAACAAGAAAATAGCCTTTTCCGCCAAACTATTTTCATCTTCAACATTACACGCGAGTCCCGTAACACCATCTTCAAGAAAATCTGGAATGCCCCCCACCATCGTTCCGATAATAGGTACACCTGAAGCCATTGCTTCCAAAAATGAATTGCCCAGTCCCTCGGACCTTGAGGGGCGCACAAATACAGATGAAACGTGCAAATATATTGGAATTTTTTCTTGCTCTATGTCTCCTAGAAAGATTGTGCTTGTTAAAATTCCCAACTGCGCAGCCAAATTCCTTAAGTTTTTTTCTTCTGGACCTGTGCCTAAAATTAAAAGTTTTACGTTCGGTATTTGTTGAGAAATAATCGGCATAGATTTTATTAGGGTGTCTATGCCGTTTTTGACAACTAAACGCGAGGTGGTGATTATCGCAAAATCATTATCAGTTATGTTTAATTTTTGGCGCAAATTATTTTCTTCTCCAGTGTTGCGCTGAGAAAACAACTCCACATTCACTCCATTCGGTATTACTTTTGGCTCCACCAAGGCCCCTTCCTCTATGGCCAGTTTACCCAGGTAATTGCTTATTACCTGAATGGCGTCAGCCGAAGAAAATATAAATTTCCACAAGAAGTACATAATCCCAAGGCGACGCTTAATATGTTCTTTTGGATCACCTTCTTGCAAAGTAAGCACAAACGGCATTTTAGGTCTTAACCATTTCAAAAAAAGAGCCGCAAAACCGGCAAGGTTGGCCATCATGGACCAGCACAAAATAAATTGACGATCTTTGGACAATCTTAATGCTTTGCACAAAGCCAAAAATGGATAGGTGTATTTATCAAATCTAGACCCTCCCCATCCTACGCGCCAGACAGTAATATTTTCCTCAAAATCTTCTTTTTGAGAATGCTCATGTGAAAATCTTAAAGTGACAACATCAAAGTGATATTTGGTAAGGCGACGTGCAATTTCAAAAAGAGCAACCTCCGCCCCTCCTATCAAGGGCTTAAATGCTAGAGAAAATACCAAAATATGCTTTTTTTCTTGCTTTAAAGTCATTATTTAAACTATAATTCATATGTGACGCGCCGTCAAAAATTTTTAACTATGAAAGAAAGAAAAAAAATAATTTTCCTAAGCTCTCAAACCATTTGGACAGGCGTCCAAAGATACATTGCTGATCTTGCCACCAGCCTTTCCGCGGAAAAATATGATGTCATTGTAATAGGTTCAGATGATCCTCAAAATTCCGCTTTTTGGTCAACGCTAAAACAAAGAGGAATAAAAACGATAGCTATTTCAAATCTCAAATTTCATCCAGATTTTTGGTCTGACTTTAGCGCTTATAGAAAAATAAAAGATGTTTTTCTAAATGAAAAACCAGATGTGGTGCATCTGGGTGATTTTAAAACGAGCATTTTGGGAGCTCTGGCAGCTCACAGGGCTCATGTGCCAAAAGTAATTTATACTCCACATGGATGGATTTTTTCTGAAAACCTGAGCGGGCTCAAAAAATGGTGGTATTTAAAACTCGAAAAATTTTTCGCTCAATACAAAAACACTATCATTTGCTCTTCTTATAAAGAGCAAGAGGAATCAGTAAAATTTAAAATAAAAAAATTGGAATACCTGCCTGTTATTTATAATGGAATTAAGTTTGTTCCCTTGGAAAATTCCGGAAATGCTAGTGAGAAATACGAGCTCTATGAGATTTTAAAGAAAAAATACGACTTGTCCATTGATTTTCAAATGAATATCATAGTAGGATTGATGTCCAATTTTTACCCACCCAAGGGAGTTGGATATTTTGTTGAATTGGCTAAAATAATCAGCGCCAAATTTCCCTCCCTAAAATTTGTTATGATTGGCGACGGCCCCACGAAAAAACAGGTGGAAAGGCTGATTGATCAATATAACCTTAAAGATAAGGTTTTTCTTACAGGATTTATAGATCAGGGGGAAAGATTCTTGCGTGCATTTGATTTTTTTATTTTGCCCTCACTACAAGATGGACTGCCATACGCTATACTTGAGGCAATGGCAAGCAAAAAGCCCATAATTGCCACCAAAGTAGGCGCCTTACCAGAAATACTTTCTGATAAAAAATCAGCTATGCTGGTTGAATCCGGAGACGCTACCGCATTGGCTAACGCGATAGAAACCCTCTTAAAAGATCCTGCGCTTGTACAAATAATCAAAAACGGCGCGTTTGATAGATTTACCGATGAACTGACGCTGAAAACAATGGTAGAAAAAACAGTTGCGGAATACGAAAAATAATAAAAATATACAATTAAAAATCATTCTAAAAATTATTGACGGTCGTTAGTAATTTGCAGAATGATTTTAATTATACTAAACACTAATTAGAGTCTGGGGTTGATTTATCTTAATCTGTCTCACTCTTAACACTAAAAATGTAGACGTGTGATTGTAGCCTCATTAGATTGATCTCGCGCATTAACCTTTTGGGTAGCGGAGCATAACCGATCCAAACGCTTTTTTGTAACATTTTATACTTGAGTGATATTAGTTTATTACGTAACCAATTACGCTTTTTCCTATCTTTTTCTGGAATGTCAAAAATCACCAGACGCTGAACACCATCTTCTTGAACTAATAATTCTTTTCCTGCTTTTTGTATGTATTTTTTACCCTCATGGGTAGCTTTCCAAATAGATTTCATTTTAGAACCGCTTCGTTGCACTAACCCATCTCGTTTTAGTTGTGATAAAACACTAGAAAGTTCCTTTTTGTTTAAATATTCATTTTTATCTGTATTATCAAAACCCAAAATCTCCCGCCCCAATTTTGAATAAGAATAATTTTTAGGAAAGAAACTTTCAACGCTTCCCACTCCTAAATCAATTAGTTTGTTTAAAATGTTTATTTTGAATATCTTTTTATTGTTCATATTTATTTTTGGATAAGAAAATCATTCTGCAAATCATTGACGATCGTTAATCTTTTTCAGAAAGACACAAATAGCCATAAATTAGCTACGGGAAATTATTTTTTTAGATTTTCCAATTCTCGTTGAATGGCTTGGTTTTGCGGGTCTAAATCTAATGCCTTTTGCATATACACTATAGCATTTGTCTTATCCCCTGCTTGTAAATACCAGCGCGACATTAGAACCAAAAATGGGGGTTCTTTGGGAAATTTAGAAATGGCTTCCAATATTGTCTGTTTTTCTAAATCTTTTTTGCCCCAAAAATTGTACAGGTCTATGAGATTTCTAATATAAGAAGAGTTTTCGTTGCCGACATTTACCACGGCGCGTTTGAAAGCGATTTCGGCGCTTGGGTAATCTTTAAGAAAATTCATATAAAGATCGCCGAGATTTCCAAAAGATAGAGAGTTTAGGGGTCTTATTTGACCGGCAAAAATATAAATATCCCGCGCCCCATAATAATCTCCCACTTGTTTTTTGTCATTACCCAACGCTACCCAGTCATTAAATAAAGTTTTATTTTTCTGAAGAACCACCACCCGACCATCAAAATCTTTTTTAATTCTTAAAACATAATCTTCGGAAAGTGTTTTGTCTTTAATTAAAAACTTGTCCCATTCTAAAGGCGGCTCAGCATTTAATTGCGTGCTACCAGAAACAGGAGAAGAAAAAGAGGGAGAAACAGTAGAAGTCAAAGAAGCCACCGGACTAATGCTTGCATTGGGCAAAGAAAAAACATCTAAGTTTTTGTACTTATAAACAAAAAAGCCAATCAACAAAACAAATAGAGCTAAGATGATATATATTATAAAATTTTTCTTCATATAAATTTTTTAATACTAAATTTAACGCTCTTAAATATTATCAAAGAAAATATAAAAAATCAATTGGTTTAGTTGAAAGTTTATATTTCATTCTGTAAAAACCTGACGATCGTTAGTAATTTACAGAATAAATTATAATCGCTCTTTATTCTCGCTTTAATTTCTTGCTTTAATTTCTTGCTTTAATTTTTGGAAATACAAAACACTCCCACTTTTATTCTGTAAAACGTCGACGATCGTTAGTATTTTACAGAATGAATTTAATCCCGTAGGAAATCCCCGCCTGTGACCTGTGAGGCCCGCAACCCGTCCCGCCTGTTGTAACCTGTAAGGATGAGGATATTTCTATAAATATAAGCACAAATAATTAAAGATCTACAACAAAACACCCCCACTTTCATTCTGTAAAAACCTGACGATCGTTAGTAATTTACAGAATAAATTATAATCGCTCTTTATTCTCGATTCTCGCTTTAATTTTTGGAAATACAAAACACCCCCTCTTTTAGTGAGGGGGTGTTTGCGAATTTCAGCGAGAAACTATAAATAGTTCATGAGGCTAAAAATAATTCACGCTAATAATTCTGATATCAATCAACTCTTACTTAGAAAGCAGTTCCGGTATCGGAAGCGACTAAGCCGCTTAAGCGATAACCATTGAACCAGCGATTTCCAGCAAGCGTAGTAGAGGTAGCTGAGCCATCCCATAGATCTGACCAGATAAACGCGTTAAGTGGTCCAGATCCTAGAGTAAGATCAGACGAGCCTCCGTTGATACCGCCAGCAAAAGCTGGGGCCGGATAAGTTCCTGCCATAGCGCTATCGCCTTGCAATACTGTAGTTATGCTAGATCCAACCTGAGGATTGGTAACAGTACCCTTCAAAGTGAAGGTTCGTGTTGTTCCAGCTGTAACAATGTAAATGCTTGACGCGGCACCAGAGAAGTTACTTCCAGTGAAGACGGCGGCATTTACCAATTGCGTGGTTCCGCTAGTTCCAGTAACATAATCCACATAGGCCTTGCCAGATGTAGCAGTTAAGAACAAGGCATTACCTAAGTCATCATACATATTGAATGACGCAACAGAGGTGCTTGCTCCGGTGAAAGCTGACTGGTTAGGAGTGTAAGTTGAAACCAAGAATGACATCTTGGCCAAAGCCACATCTCCATAAGAAGGAGCGGAAACGCTAAACTTGTACAAATCCTTAGTTCCGGAAGACATTGTGCTAGAAATAGCGACTCTCGGGGTTACAGAAGGATAGGTACGAGCGTAGTATAGAGCGTTACCAGTGTAGGTTCCAGAAGTGGCACTGGTGGCCAAGTTGGTTCCTGAGGCAACTCCCTTTAAGGTGTAGGCGTCTTGGGCAACTGATAATGTCAGAGCATCACCAGAAACTCCAGTTTGTCCGACACCAACAGCATTGGTATCAAGTTTAATTGAAACCAATTTACCAGTGTATCCAGATGGAATTACTAAAGCGTTATCGGCTAAAGTAAAGTACATAGCTGAGCTAGTTGGAACTAATTCAGCGACTTTAACTGAGCCATCATACAAGTATGCCTTAGCGATATCGTGCCACACAGTAGCTCCATGGGTGTTGGCAACATCAATCAAGATGTTAGACAATTGGACGCTTTCTGATGTGGAAGTAAGTCGTATAGCGCCAACTTCAACTCCAGTAGAACCAGCTGAGATATACTTGGAGGCCGCGTTAGAAGAGTCAGTAGCTACGAGCGCTGATCCTGAAGTAGAGAAGGTCAAATATTGACCAAGATTTTCAGTAATAACTTCGGCGACCGCGGCGGAGGTCGTGGCTCCGGTAGCGACCACTGTAGCTGCAGCGTTAGCTAAACCAAACTTGAACGTTTGACTAGAATTACCAATAATATCACCCTTCAAGGCAATGGTCTTAGATGTACCTTTAGCGATAACGATTGGAGTCGTCATATTAAAGGTAACGGTAATGCTGGTAGCGGTGCTGGCCGGGTTGGCAGGTTGCATTACTGGAGACAAAGCGACCCCACCCTCATACATCGTAAGATTTGCGGTCTTGGTGTAAAGGGTAGAGCTAGTAGTGTCAGTTGTTTCGGTAACAACGATAGTTGAGATTCTGACATCTTCTCCAGATCCTGTGGCGTCAAACACGAAATTGGCTAAAGCAGCTTGGACTTGTCCTTGAATGTATGTCTGAACAGCTGGTGTGGCTGATGTAGAAACATTCAAAGCTCCGGCGCGAACAGAGATAATGTCCGCATCTGTGGAAGCAGTAGTGTCGGAAGTGATGGTCATATTGGTTGAAACACCACGAGTCGTCATGTTGGTGTCTGGATCCAATGAAGCGGTAAACAGGTCTGTACCTGAAGCGGCGGCCGCGATATTGGCCTTCAAGGTAAAGGTGTTAGTTCCCGCTGGGATAACCCAGGTATCGGTAAAGGTTGTGTAGTCGGTTGCGGCATCCACAACATCTACTGGTCCAGCAACTAATGACCCGGCGGCGTTGTAAAGACCAACGTTAGTGATTTCATCGTAGGTAATACCGGTGTATGAACCATAGGTGAATTTAGCGCTAGTAACCTGAATATCTTCACCTTGAGCATTGAAGATGAAGGCGCCAATTGGAACTGATGTGGCGCCAGCGGCTACAAAGGTAGATGCTAATACGCCTTTGGAAACATTGAATGCTCCGTTGGCAACTGTTGTGGTATTAGGCGCAAAATATGGTTGAGTCGTTACTCCGGTATAGGTAGGAATAGTGCTAAAGGCAAAACTGACGCCCATAGCAGAGATATCTGTGTTGTCATAGATATCAAATATAATGGTTCTACCTGAACCGCTAACTAAATCACCCACTAAAGCGAATTCTTTAGTGAGGCCCTTAGTAATAAGGACTGGACTGGCAGAAAGATCAAAAGTGGCATATTTGGCGGTAGCGCTTGCAAGTGTCGCGCCAACCTGTACGCCAGCGACTTTCAGTTTCAAATTGGAGACGTCCGCGTCAGCGGCGGTTCCGTTTTGATACCAGCGAATCTTGGTGATTTTCATATCATCGGTGTTGGCCTGGATATTGACAGAGCTTAAATTATATCCGGTCGTTCCAACTCTTTGAGTTGATGCTCCCGGGCTCAAGCCTCCAGTAGTAACGGTAACTGTACCGATGGTAATATTTACCATGGTCATAGATGAGCCAGTGACAGGCAGAGATCCACCAACAGAGGCCGAATCTTTAGTGACTACGCTTACTAAGCTTAGAGCGGCAACGTCTCCAGCGGTCGGAGTAGTGGCTATATTACCAGCTATGGTATAGGTAGCTGATGTGCCGGCTGGAATTGTTAAATCATTGCCGAAAACAGCTTGGTGAGTAGATCCTAATGTTTTAGCATAACCAACTTGGTTGCCTTGTGGATCTATCAAAACGACACCAGAAAAATCGGCATCTACTGAAAGACCAACTCTTTGAACGGTCAAAGAATCAATCACGACCTGTCCACCAGTCGCAGTAAAGACAACTTTGGTGAAAGGAACCAATGCCCCCTTAGCTGGAACGTTGGCGGCGGCTGGTGAGTCGGAAGCTAACGAAACATTCAACGCGCCAGTTACAACTGGAGCTGAAACTACTGGAGCGCTGACTGTAGGTGTTGGTGTGGCGCCGACTAAACACAATGGTCTGACGGCGGCTCTGGTCAAAGGACCAAAATATCCGACCGCGGGACTAATACCGCGAGCCGATTGAAAAGCGGCAACGCCGGCTTTAGACAAAGAGCCAAAATATCCAGTGACCATACCTGAAGGATAAATTGCAGAGCCTTGATTTTTCAAGAAGGTCTGTAAATCAGAAACGCCTGTTCCTCTTGATCCAACAGTCAAGCTTGATGCAGAAGCATCAGCAAATGAACAGCTGGAAACAGAAGAAGTAGTGCTTCCCGTTTGAAGAGTTGCTATCTGAGATTGCAACAAAGCAATCTGAGCCATAAGCTCTTCGACAGTTACGGCTGATGCTGGAGAGGTGGCCATTAAAAGACCAAGCGCAACCAACACTACCGCGACTTTATTAAATTTACTCATAAATCAAATTTTTATTCATTCCACAAAAAGATTTTTAATTTTTCCGGAAAAACCCGAATCTTTTAAAAACTCTTTACGGAAATGATTATTAACAAATTGATAAAAACTAAATGCTTTCCGAAATGGAGCCGAGTCGCCTCTCCCAAAAAGAAGGGGCACCGACCAGACATAGCATTCCAATCTAAAAATTAAAACTACAAAAACTACGAACTAAACTTTAACAACTAAATACATTTTCATGATACTTAATCGTTCAATTTTCAACGAGCTTCCCTATCAGACAAAACCTCACATTCAACCCGCATCTATTTTCACAAGCGCTCATGACGGCTTTTGAAAATTCATGCGCGTTCAATAAGTTTTACATTCGCAGTAAACACGCAATATTTCGCGTGTGTGCTCCATTATACCTCAGACGGCCACTGAACACAACCGACCCCTCTTTGATCGCAACTCTCCGCGCCCAATTCATGTCTTACATACAAAAATTAGTGCGATATCAAAAGAGCACTAAGCGATTTCAACCTATTGGCGTCCAAAAACAACCTACATAGATATTATAGCAAAAAAACGCATTGTCAACAATATACAATCTAAAACTCACCTTATCGTCTAAAAAGCCCATAAAATAGGGGTTTAGGGCTTGTTTCATAACTGTCCGCCCACAAAACACCCCTTTCGACAAACCTGGGTTACGCCAATATAACGCCACATCAAAGATGGGCTGTGGAAAATCTAAATGGCCTCAAAATACAGGTAAAAATAACTGAGCATTTTTAGCGTTCTTAAAAGAAAAATTTGGGAGCAAATTTTGACTAAAAATGTTCTAATTTTTTATTTTTTACTTTACTAAATTTTAGTGGTAAAAATGTTCGGTTGTGGATATCTTTGGAGGATATTTTTAAGAAACGATTTTTTATTCCTGTAAATTTTTGGTGGTTCGATTTAGTTCATCCTTTATAAAATTTTCAATTTCTAATTTTTAATTTTCAATAAAATAATTTTTGATTCGCTGACTAGCAAACGATGTGGACTCTTCTCCGTCTAAGACGAATCAGGACAACAACGACCGGATAACTAATTTCTAATTTTTAAAAAATAAATAAAAACACCGTCCAATTTATTGGACGGTGTTTTTTAAATATTAAATTTTCCGTATTATGAATTACCGATATGAGCTTTGGGGAATAAATTTTTTCCGATTTAGTTATTGGAGGTTTGCCGAATCACTTTGTATACACTTGAACGGCCGGCACCGTTTCTTTCTAAGACCCCGCTTTCACACAACACCTTCAAATCATTGCGGACCGTTTTTTCATTAAAATTGGGGAATTCATTTAATACATCCTTTAGTTGAAATTCGTTCAAGGACCTTTCCTCTAATATGCTAATAATTTTTTGTTGGCGCACCCGCTGTTTCCCGAAAAAATTCCTATCAATAATATTATTTTGTTTTGAAATTTTTTCTCCAACCATTTCCGATTTTCCCTGATCAATCATAGTATTGCCCGCTTCTTTCTTGACCTCTTGAACTCCCGCCTCACTTTCGGGTGGCATTTTTTGCGAAGATTTAATCTTAGCGTCTGTGGGATCGTTGATTCCAGATAAAAGCTTCTGTAAAGACTCTTCTGAGGAACTTTCCAGGGATATCTTTATGATATTATCAATAACCCGCCATAAAGATTGGTAGGATTGGACCAAAACGGAAAAATTGGTGGGATTAATCGAGGTGCAAAATCTTCCAAATTCCAAGAGGAAGCAGATATTGTCAATCTCCTGCCTTAAAATAGAGTGTATATCGGAATTTACCGTTTTTCCGGAAAAAACATCTTGAACTATCATCATAAGCTCTACCCCTCTCTCCCTCAAACGGCCACGCAATGGTTCATCGACGGAAAAACGCTCTGTGACTTTGTAAAGAGCGGCTGTTATATTAAAAACTTGTTGTTTAATATTTAAGGCACTTTTAGGATTCATACTTTTTTCGTAAATTAATTATTATTTTAATTTTTTAGATAACTTTTTTAAAAATGCTTTAAATTCCTGATTCACTTCTTTATGTTTTAACGCAAAATGAACAGTGGCTTCTAAAAGACCGATCTTGCTTCCACAATCAAAACGTTTGCCAGTAAATTTTAAGCCGTAAATTGGTTTGTCTTTTAAATAAATCTTCAAAGCATCTGTAATGCCCAATTCACGACCCTCAGAAAAATTCTGTCTAAGCCGCTTCAAGATGGACAAAATTTCATAATTTATAATATATTTACCCACCACAGCCAGATTAGATGGAGCATTTTTAACAGACGGCTTTTCCACTATGGAATTAATCTGAAACACATTTTTTTCCACCTCCTTGCCAGAAACTATTCCGTAAAGATTGGTTTTGTTGTGGGGCACCTCCTCAAGCGCCACCACCGGATCGCCGTATTTTTCGAATACGGAAATCATCTGTTTTAATGCGGGAATTTCCGAATCAACCACATCGTCTCCAAATAATACCGCACAAGGCTCTCCCCGATGAATCAAATGTGCGGCAGAAAGTATGGCATCGCCATTGCCGTGAGCTTCTTTTTGGCGCACATAAGTAAAACGCCCCATTTCAGAAACCTGCCTGATGGAACTTATAAGATCGCGTTTCCCACTAATGCTTAAAACTTGTTCCAACTCAACAGCATAATCAAAATAATCCTCTATCGCTCGCTTGCCTCGGCCAGTAACAAATGTTATATCTTTTATGCCAGAATTTACCGCTTCTTCAACCAAAAAGTGAATCACTGGCTTATCTACTATGGTAAGCATTTCTTTTGGTTGGCATTTTGTTGCCGGTAAAAACCTGGTTCCGAATCCCGCAACCGGCATAATAACTTTTGTAATTTTTGTATTGGACATAAAATCTCAAATCTCAAAAATATTAGTAATTTAAATTTTTAGTTTCTCCCACTACAGCGATGATAATTCCTGCTGGTGGTATTTGTACACGAATTTTTTAATGATAGTAGAAAAAAAATTAAAAGGCAAGAGTTTTGTGGCGCAAAATACTAAAAACGATTTTTATCTCTCAGATGCTTACTCAGATAATTTAAGATTCATTTTCGCTTTGTTTCAAAACTCGTCCGCCCAGGGCGGACTCAAACAGGTTGAACCAATCCGCCCAGGGCGGACTTATCCGCCCTGGGCGGACCGCTCAAACTTATCTTTAAATTATATCTTCGCCGCGCAAATGTTCGATAAAAATCGTTTTTAGACAAAATCCGACGCAAGCATACAATTTGATTTTCTGCTTACTTTATGGAGGAAGTTTTTATTCTTTGGCGCACGGCTCCATTTTTAGATTTTTTTGAAATGTCTAAAAAAGAAAATGAGATGGCGTCGTCTTTTAATGTGACGAGGATATTGGTCATCGAATCGGACTGCGAAGTTGTAAGCTGGCGCGCCAAAGGATCCAGGACATATCTTTGAATAACTCTTTTCAGTGGTCTGGCGCCAAATTGCGGATCAAATCCTTTTTCCGCTATAAATTTTTTCGCCTCTTGTGTAAATGAAATATTTACATTTTTCTTCTCTAGGCGTTTTTGTAAAATATTTATCTGAAGTTCTACTATCTGGTAAATATTTTCCGGTGTAAGGGTGTGGAAAAAGATTATCTCATCAATACGATTTAAAAATTCTGGCTTGAAGTGTTCTTTGAGCGAATCTTTTATTTTCTGTTCTATTTCTTTCTCTTTATCTTTTTGTTTTTGTTCTAAGTCTTTTTCGGCAAAAAATCCTAGGCTAGTCGACTTATTCAAAAGCTCACTACCCACATTGGATGTCATGATGATAATGGTATTTTTAAAATTCACCACTCTTCCCTTTGCATCAGTCAGTCTTCCGTCATCCAATACCTGCAATAAAATATTGAATACTTCCGGGTGAGCTTTTTCTACTTCGTCAAAAAGAATTACGCTATAAGGCTTACGACGAACTATTTCCGTGAGCTGCCCCCCTTCCTCGTGACCCACATAGCCCGGAGGCGAACCAATCATGCGAGAAACTGTATGACGCTCCATATATTCTGACATATCCACTCTGATTAAAGCGTTCTCAGAGGAAAACATAAATTCTGAAAGAGCTCTTGCCAGTTCAGTTTTGCCAACTCCTGTGGGACCTAAAAATATAAAGGAGCCCAGTGGACGATTTTCTTCGGAAATACCCGCGCGACTGCGCCTGATAGCATTTGCCACCGCCTCAATCGCTTCTTCCTGGCCAATTACACGCGCGCGCAAAGCATCATCCATAGTGGAAAGCTTGGACATTTCTTCTTCCATGAGCTTGGAAACTGGAACGCCTGTCCAACGAGCAACAACTCTTGCCACATCTTCCTCGGAAACCTCCTCCTTAATGAATTTGCTTTGTGATTGCACCTTTTGTAGCTCTTTTTCCTTTTTTTCCAAAACTTTCATCAGTTCTGGCAGTTTTCCATAACGAATCTCCGCCAAAAGTTGCAGATTAGCTTCTTGTTCTGCTTCGGTTTCTTTTAAGCGTAATTCTTCTATTTGTTTTTTAGTTTGGTGCAAAAGATCTATTACTTCTTTTTCTTTTTGCCAAGCTTTGTCCAATTTTTCAGCTTTGATTTTAATTTCTTGCAGACGCTTACGCACAACACCAAGACGTGATTGTGAGTTTTTATCTTTTTCTGATTTCAACGCCCTTTGTTCTACTTCCAACTGCATTATTTCTCTTCTGATTTGATCAAGCTCTTGGGGCAAGCTATCTATTTCCATACGCAAAGAAGAGGCCGCCTCGTCAATTAAATCTATTGCCTTGTCTGGTAAGAATCTATCGGAAATGTATCTGGAGGAAAGCGTTACCGATGCCACTACCGCCGAGTCGGAAATGCGCACGCCGTGAAAAAGCTCGTATTTTTCTTTTAAGCCACGCATAATCGCTATGGCTGTTTCCAGATCCGGCTCTTGAACCAAAACGGGCTGAAAACGCCTTTCCAGCGCTTGGTCTTTTTCAATATATTTTTGATATTCCTTAATCGTGGTGGCGCCAATCGCATGAAGCTCCCCTCTGGCCAACGGAGGCTTGAGCATATTGGAAGCATCTATGGAGCCTTCCGCCGCTCCCGCTCCGATCAAAGTATGCAACTCGTCAATAAAGAGAATGATTTTTCCTGCCCGCCTGTTTATCTCCTTCAAAACCGCGCGCAATCTATCCTCAAATTCACCGCGATATTT